>JAHJTI010000286.1 GCA_018829945.1 Pseudomonadota bacterium
TGCCAAGGTTTTCAAGTGCGGCGCTGACCTTGGGATACCGCTGTTTCACTGATTTATAATGATGCGGAAGTTGCGGATTGTCATTTGTCATAAATCCTCCTTGTTGGCCACTGCCTCGCTTGTCCTCGAGAACAGTGGCCGAGTATGACCTGAGTTCCTGCTACTGCTCCAGATTATTAACGATATCCGGGATAGCCTGCTTCATCATATCCTGCATGGTGGTGCGGAGCATGGTTTCTGCCAGGCGGTCGCGATCCTTGATCGCCAGGTCGCTTCCCTTTGCCTCGTAATGCAGCTTGCGCACCGGAGCGCCGTTCTTCATCACCGTGAGGGAAACGCTGATGGTGCAGGTGGCATCGACCTGGGGGATCTTGGTGATTTGATCGATGTTTACTGTTGCCGCGGTAATCTCTATCACCTTGCTGTACATATCCGGAGCTTGCTTGGCCGGGATCACCGCATAGCCGGTCTTGCTCAACTCGCGCTGCAGGGCACTCTCAACCAGGCCGGCGGGGGAGACACCGCTCCACAGGGTATCGACCATCACGCCGTCTCCATTCTTGGTGTTGCCGATGGCCCAGGCGCCTGAAGCGGTGGGCGGCTGCAATTCGGCGTTGATGAGGTAGAGGTCGCCGCCCCCGAAGCGGGAGGTGGTGATGGGATCGTAGCGCAGCACGACCTGACGGGTATAGGTTGCGCAGCCCCCAAGGATAAGCAGAGCCATAAGGGCAAGGGCCAGCAGGTTGCGACGGCGAGGGGTGAAATGAAGCATGGTGTTCTCCTTAGATCATTCTATTGTGTTCTGTGCCGGAAAAGCCCGGCAGTGCGTGTTTTTTGGGTTGGGAAAACTGGCTTAAGCGGTGCTTCGACAGGGTTCTCCTGAGCTTGCCGAAGGGCTGAGCATGAGCGGAAAATTAATACGATAGAAGACATTTCCGTTCGCCCTGAGCCTGTCGAAGGGCTGTTTTGCAGCACTATCGTCAAAGCCGTCTTCAACGGAATGTTATGCCCAATACTGGGGGGAAGTCAATGGAAAAACCTGAAATGGCATGAAAGGGAAGGGGTTATTCTTCCTCTTCGTCCGCCTCTGCCGCCAACTGGCCGCAGGCCGCGGAGATATCCCCGCCTCGGGATTCGCGGATCAGGGCGGTGATGCCGGAATCGCGCAGGGTTTTCTGGAACAGCTCCACCCGATCTCGCGGCGGGCTTTGGTAGGGGAAGGTCTTGTTTTCGTTGTAGGGCAGAAGGTTGACCTTGCAGCTCAGTTTATGCAGCTTTTTGATCAAGAGCTTGGCGTGGCGGACGGAATCGTTGAGATCCTTGATCATGATGTACTCGATCATGACTTTGCGGCGGCTGGGCAGGGGATATTCGCGGCAGGCGGCCAACAGTTCGTCCACCGGGTAGGTTTTGTTGATGGGCATTAACTGGCTACGGGTTTCATCGTCCGCCGCGTGCAGGGAGATGGCGAGATTCACCGTTACTGCCTCGCCCAATGCTTTGAGCTTGGGGATGATGCCGCAGGTGGAGATGGTGATCCTCCGGCTGGAGAAATCGAGGCCGGTCTGCTCCATGAGGATGTTGAGTGCGTCGATCAGATTGTCGAAGTTGGCCAGCGGCTCGCCCATGCCCATGAAGACCAGATTGTTGATCCGGTTTCTCCCCTGGGCCTGAACAATCTCGGTGATCGCCTGGACCTGACCCACGATCTCAGCCGGACTCAGATTGCGGACAAAGCCCATGGTACCGGTGAGGCAAAAGTTGCAGCCCATGGCGCAGCCCACCTGGGAGGAGACGCATAAGGTCAAGCGATCTCCTTCGGGGATGAGTACGGATTCGATGATTGCTCCATCTGCCAAGCGAAAGCCGTATTTGACGCTGCCGTCCTGGGAGCGCTCTTCCATGGCCGGGGTGAGTCGGCTGATCGTGGCGATCTCCGCCAGCTTGGCGCGGACCTCCTTTGAGATGTCGGTCATCTGGGAAAATTCGCTGATCCCGGTGCGGTAGAGCCAGGCAAAGATCTGCTGGGCCCGGAAGGCAGGCCAGCCCTGGGCTTTGACCCAATCGCGCATCTGGATCAGGGTGAGGTCTTTCAGTTCGATTTTTTCGGAAGTATTCACTTATAAGGCTCGCAGATATTCGGGTTTGAGCCGGGTATGTCCGGCCAGGGCCTGATCGATGGCCGCAAGCACCGCCTCTTTATCCCGGCCCATTCGGGCGTTGATCGCCAGGTAATTGGAGGCGTGGTTACTCTGAAGCTGGCCTTTTTTGAGATCAAGATGCTCCACCATGGTGCGCAGCTCGCGCAGCATTCCGTGTTGGTCCGGCAGTTGAAATTGACCCGCTGTTTCAAGCTGGTACAGCTGGGTGTTTTCAAGCAGCATCAGGGTGAGGATGCCGATCTGGTTGGGTTCCATGGCGGAGAGCACCTGGCCGGTGGCCTTGGCATGCTCCTGGGAAAGGGCTGCGCCTGCGATGCCAAGCAGGGCGGTGACCGAGAGAAAAAGATTGGCTGCTTTCACCCGCCGGCCCGCTTCGATCATCTCTGCAGCGTTGGCGCCCTTTTCGATGGCGGTAAGGACCGGATCATAGCCGCTTTCCAGCCCCATGTACACCCGATGCAGGCCGAGTCCTTTCAATTCCAGAAGCTGATCAACGGTTTTGTTGCGGATGGCTTTAGCATTGCCGTACAGGCTGACCCGGTTCACCCAGGGCAACCGCTGCCTGATCTTGGTGAGCAAGTCCACCAAGCGATTCTGGCTCAGGGATAACACATCGCCGTCGGCCAGGAAAACCCGGGATTGCCTGAGACAGTATTGCGCGGCAAAATCAAGGTCCGCATCAACGATAGCCTGATCCTTGATGCGGAAACGTTCTTCCTTGTAGGTGCCGCAGAAGGTGCACTTGTTGTGTGAGCAACCCACCGTTACCTGGAGGATGATGCTGTCCGCCTCGCTGGGCGGGCGGATGATGTGGGCGCCTTCGTAGTGCATAGGGGAGATTAACCACGTGTCAGTTATCGGCAGCAGTACAGATAAATCCACAAAACTAACGAAAAAGTGGGGCGATATGCTGCGTTCTCACCGCTGATCGTGCCGCTAAGTTTGCAGAGTTCTGTTAGTTTTCAATAGATTCCCCCTCCCTTTACGGGAGGGGGTTGGGGGTGGGTGAAGTTGCCAGAGGCATCGCATCAAGCCCGTTCCCCCTCACCCTAACCCTCTCCCGCAGGGGGAGAGGGGACTTTTAACCAGAGAACAATAATGCCGTTTTTGTGGCAAAAAAAATCAGCTGTTCTTCTTTTCAAATTCCTTCATAAACGCAACCAGCGCCTCAACCCCTGCTTTGGGGAAAGCATTGTATATCGAGGCCCTGCAGCCGCCGACGGAGCGGTGGCCTTTGAGGCCGTCCAGCCCCAGGGCCGTTGCCTCTTTGATGAACTGGGCCTCCAGTTCCGGGGTGGGCAGGTTGAAGGTGATATTCATGTTGGAGCGGGAGCCTTCCTTGGCATGGCCCCGATAAAAATCGGTGGAGTCGATGGCATTGTAAAGAAGAGCCGCTTTTTCCTTGTTGATCTTCTCCATGGCCGCGACGCCGCCCAATTTTTTGAGCCATTTGAGGACCAGGCCCACCACGTAGATGGAAAAACAGGGCGGGGTGTTGAACATGGAGCCGTTGTCGGCGTGGGTCTTGTACTTGAACATGGTGGGCAGGTTTTCCGGGGCCCGATCCAGCAGATCCTCGCGGATGATGACCACCGTTACCCCGGCAGGGCCCATGTTTTTCTGGGCTCCGGCATAAACGATGCCGAAGGGGGTGATGTCGAATTCGCGGGAGAGGATGTCCGAGGACATATCGGCGATGAGCATCTTCTCGCTTTTTGGCATGGAGGGAAACTGGGTGCCGTAGATTGTGTTGTTGGTCACGAAATAGAGGTATTCCGATGCCGGATCTACGGTATAGTCGCTATCCTTGGGCACGTGGTTGAAGGTGGATTCCTCGCTGGTGTAAGCGACCTGCACCTTGCCGAACAGCTTGGCTTCTTTGATCGACTTTTTGGCCCAGACCCCGGTGTTCAGGTAAGTGGCGGTTTTGCCCTCGCCCAAAAGGTTCATGGGGATCATGGCGAACTGGGTGGAAGCGCCGCCCTGGAGAAAAAGCACCTTGTAGTTGGCCGGGATCTTCATCAACTCGCGCAGATTCGCCTCGCACTCGTCGGCCACTGCGATGAAATCCTTGGAGCGGTGGCTCATCTCAATGAGGCCCATGCCCTTGTTGTTGAAGTTGACAATGTCCTTGGCGGCCTGGGCGAGCACCTCCTCGGGGAGGGTGGACGGTCCGGCGCTGAAGTTGTAAATTCTCTCGGGCATGATCTTCTCCTTTGTTGGATATATTGGTATATAGATATCTTATGTGTTGAAAGGTACGCTGTAACTCAAAATTTGTTGCAAAATGGTGCTTCGACAGGCACAGCACGAACGGAAAGCTGATGTTTCGACAGGGCTCTCTTGAGCTTGCCGAAGGGCTCAGCACGAACGGAAGGTAATGCATTAAGATAATCCGTTCGCCCTGAGCCTGTCGAAGGGCTGTTGTTGCCGTACCGTTATTCGTTGATAATGCTGGTTTTTTCGGCTTGTTCCCGCTGAGGTTTCGGCCGGATTGCAAACTTGTATTTGTACCGGAAACCAGCTTGAAGAACAATTCTTTTCTTTGTCATATATAAGGATACGCTGCAAGACATGGCTGGCCCTGATATTGAAACGCCACTCTCCGCACCGGTGCTGGTTCTGATCGGTCCGACCGCCGTGGGCAAGACCGCGCTCTCCCTCGCCTTGGCCGAGCGGTTTTCCTGCGAGATCGTGGGGCTGGATTCCATGCAGATCTATCGGCATATGGATATCGGCACCGCCAAGGCCAGCCTCGAGGAGCGCGCCCGGGTACCGCATCATCTCCTTGATGTGGTTAATCCTGATGAGGAATACCATGTGGCCCGTTATGTTGCGGATGCCACCGAGGCCTGCCGCCAGATCATTGCCCGGGGAAACCGCCCTCTGCTGGTTGGCGGCACGGGCCTCTATCTTAAGAGTTTGCTGGAAGGACTGTTCGAGATTCCCCCGGTTCCGGAATCGGTGCGGGTCGTTTTGCGCCGGCGGCTTGCGGAAGAGGGAAGGGCGGTGCTTTTTGCTGAGCTGAGCCGGTGCGATCCGGAATCTGCTGCGCGCATCCATCCCAACGATACCCACCGACTGCTACGGGCTTTGGAGATATTCCTGGCCACCGGCAAGCCCTGGAGCGAGCATCTTCGTGAGCAAAAGGCGCAGCCCACCTTGAGCAATGTGCTGCAGCTCGGATTGGATTGCGAGCGGGAAATGCTCTACGAGCGGATCAATCTGCGGGTGGAGCAAATGGTTGAAGAGGGATTGCTTGGCGAGGTGGAAAAATTGCTGGCCATGGGGTATGATCCGAGCCTGAAATCCATGCAGTCCATCGGCTATAGGCACATGGTTCAGTTTCTTAAGGGAGAATGGGATTGGGACCAGACCCTTTTCCTGCTGGCTCGGGATACCCGGCGTTATGCCAAACGGCAGATGACCTGGTTTGGCAACGATCCCCTTATCCGTTGGTTTGCACCGATTGATACGGCTTTGATTTTTGAATGCGTTGAGGAATTTATCGCATGAATATTCCGAATTTTCTCACCATAGGCAGAATTCTGCTTGTTCCGCTTCTGGTAATTTTTCTTCTTGAGGGCAGGCAGCTTGCCGCTTTCTGGGTGTTTGTCCTTGCAGGAGTGACCGATGCACTGGACGGCTTTCTGGCCAGGGTGCTGAAACAAAAAACCGACTTCGGCGCATTTCTTGACCCTATTGCCGACAAAATGCTGCTGATCACTTCATATATTACCCTGGCTGTTCTGGGTTTCTTGCCGAAATGGCTGGCTGTAATCGTGGTGAGCAGGGATGTGATCATCTGGGGCGGCATCGGCATACTCATGCTCTATGAACGGGATTTCAAGATAAAGCCCTCCCTGGTCAGCAAAGTGACAACCTTTCTGCAACTTCTCACCGTGGTCTTTTATCTTGGCCATGAGTATGTCCAGCCAATTTTTCATCTGGGCATCTATCTGATTTATTCCACCGCTGCTTTCACCATCCTTTCAGGAATCCACTACATCGTCAGGGGCCTTGGTATTCTGGGCGACCCTGAATCCACCAGTCATCGACAAGTAAACGAAAACCAGAAATAGTTTCGCGTTTCTGAACGCGCGCTGTGTTCTTGAAAAAAAGTTCTGCGACAGGTTTCGAGTCGAACGGTAATGCACACTGCAGAGAGAAAGCACCGTTCATTGCTGAGAGAGAGAAAGCACCGTTCATGCTGAGCCTGTCGAAGCATTATTTTTTATTTTATACTTCAAGCACAAATACAAATAGATAAACAAAAGACATAAAGTAAAACATGAGGAATATTGTTGACCAGAACAGATAAAATCTGGGAGGTAGCTCCCATCGATCAAGCCCGTGTGAGCCTTTTGGCGACTGAACTCAGCCTACCAAAACCGCTTGCTGCAATTCTTCTGAATAGAGGGGTGGAAAACCGTGCTCAGGCGGAAAGGTTTTTTTCGCCGACCCTCGCGGATCTGCCATCGCCTTTTCTCATGAAAGGAATGGCTGAGGCAGTGGAGATTGTCTTGGCTGCTCTTGGCAAGCAGACTCCGGTGATTGTTTATGGAGACTACGATGTTGATGGCACCACCGGGGCGGCTCTTCTGTATCTGTTTTTGAAAAAAATCGGTTTTTCAGAGACATATGTATGTCAGCCGCATCGTTTGCATGATGGCTACGGATTGCATCTGGAGGCCATCAGGCGAATCGTGCCAACCGGTTTGCTGGAAAAAGGTCCGCTGATAATAACCGTAGATTGCGGCATATCCAGTCAACAACAGGTTCGGGAGTTGCGAGATTTTGGTTGCCGGGTAATTGTGACGGACCATCATCAGCCGCCTGATGAATTGCCCGAAGCCGATGCAGTGGTGGATCCGCAGCAAAAAGATTGCCCGTTTCCGGAAAAGTATCTGGCCGGAGTCGGAGTTGCTTTTTACCTGGCCATGGGAATCAGGAAGTCGTTGCATGAGAAGGGCATGTTCGAGCCGGAAACAGGGCGAGAAATCCCCAATCTCAAATCATATCTTGATCTGGTAGCAGTGGGTACTGTGGCAGATATGGTCCCGATTATTGGTGTTAATCGAATAATAGTTAAAGCAGGACTTGAAGTGTTGGGCGCATTGGGTCGTCCCGGACTTGAGCAGCTCAAAAAAGTGTCAGGCATTGTCGACTCCGGGATAACCTGTGAGGATATCGGCTTTCGTATCGGGCCCCGTCTCAATGCCGCAGGAAGAATGGGGGATGCCGGACGGGCGCTGGATTTACTGGTGACGGAAGATCATGTTCGCGCCGCTGATCTGGCCCAGGAATTGAACAGCGAAAATGAATTGAGAAAATCCGTGCTTGAAGCAATGTGCCAGGAGGCTGTTGTGCAAGCGGAATCAGCTGTAAAAGAAGGGAAAAACGGACTGATAATTATCGGTGATGGCTGGCATCCCGGGGTGATCGGAATCGGCGCTGCCAGAATGGTGGAAAAATTCAACCGGCCAACCTTGTTTTTTACAATCCAGGACGGCATGGCAAAGGGTTCGGGCAGGTCTGTGAACGGAGTAAATCTCCACGAAATACTTAAAGAGAAAGATGAACTCTTTGCCGCCTTCGGTGGACATGAGGCGGCCGTGGGGTTGACGTTGCCGATGGAAAATCTGCCTGCTCTGGAAGCGCATTTTCAAGAGAGGCTGGGCGAGATAGCAACGGAAACGATGTTTGTGCCCAAGGTTACCATTGCCTGGCATGAAGAAAGCGGCAGTATTTTTGCGCCGGAATTCCTGCAGATGTACGAAAAGATGGGGCCGTTCGGTATGGGAAATCCTGAGCCGGTTTTTAGTGCCCAGGGGGATATGGAGAAACCTCGTGAGGTTGGCGTGAATCATTTGAAATTCACCGCGCGTTTCAACGGAGAGATTCTCGATGGCATTGGTTTTGGTCTGGGTGATTTTCAGAGCTTGATTTCCAGTGGTCAGCCTCTGAAGGTGGCGTTCAGACTTCGCCGTAATACGTATCGCAATAAAACCAGTTGGCAAGTGGAAGCGGTGGATTTTAAGCAGTTATCTGTCTGATTTTATTTAATTTTATTTTACTATACATAATATACATTATGCGACATTGACTATTGAGGTGAAACTTGAGGCTGGCTGAGGCCCCCTTTCACGAGCATTTTTTTGGTTTTCTTGGTAAAGAAATCCCTGTTGTTGTCGTCGATATTTTCGGATGAATTTGCATTGATCCGGATCACTTTATTCTTAGATGGAGAGTGTCATGAATCGTGATATTTATCAGGAGCCCCTGGTCAGCCGTTACACCAGTCGCGAGATGCAGGAGCTTTTTTCCGAGCGCACCAAGTTTGAAACCTGGCGGCGTTGCTGGATCGCCTTGGCTGAAGCCCAGCATGAATTAGGTCTTTCCGATCTCGTTACTTCAGCCATGCTCGATGAGCTGCGGGCCCATGTCACGGATATTGATTTTGATGTTGCCGCGGCAAAAGAGAAGGAAATACGCCATGATGTCATGGCCCATGTCTATGCCTACGGACTTAAGTGCCCTACTGCCGAACCGATTATTCACCTTGGCGCCACCTCTCAGTTTGTAGGATGCAATACGGACTTACTGCTGCAGAAAAAGGGTTTGCAACTCATTAAGAAGAGCCTGGTGAATGTTATTTCCAATCTTGCCGCCTTTTCTCGCCAGCACAAAGGGCTTGCAACCTTGGGATACACCCATTATCAGGCAGCGCAACCCACCACCGTCGGCAAGCGTAACACCCTGTATATTCAGGATCTTCTTATGGATCTTGACTACCTTGAGCATCTTGAATCACAGGTTAAGGCCCGGGGAGCAAAGGGCACGGTCGGCACCCAGGCCACCTTTATTGAATTGTTCAAGGGCGATCATGAAAAAGTTCGTAAAATGGATGAGCTTGTTGCAAAAAAGCTTGGATTTACCGACCTTTTTGCAGTTACAGGACAAACATATACCCGCAAGCTCGACATGAAAACAGTGGAAACTCTGGCTGGTATCGGCGCCACTGCTCATAAATTTGCCGTGGACCTGCGCTTGCTCAGTAATCTTAAGGTT
This sequence comes from Pseudomonadota bacterium, assembly GCA_018829945.1. Classification (GTDB taxonomy): domain Bacteria; phylum Desulfobacterota; class Desulfobulbia; order Desulfobulbales; family Desulfurivibrionaceae; genus Thiovibrio. The sequence goes on from JAHJTI010000286.1 coordinate 9,234, forward strand.
CAGGAAGAGCCTTTTGAGAAGAATCAGGTGGGCAGCTCGGCCATGGCTTACAAGCGCAACCCCATGCGTTCCGAGCGGATGACCGGCTTGGCGAGAAAGCTCATGGGGTTGGTTGGAAATTTCGGCGCAACCTTTGCCAATCAATGGTTTGAGCGCACCCTGGACGATTCCGCCATCCGGCGCATGGATATCCCCCAGGCCTTTTTGCTCACCGACGCAATCTTAAAGTTGTTTCTTAATGTTTCACAGGGAATGGTTGTTTATCCGAAACAAATTGGTCGCCATTTGGCTCAGGAGCTTCCCTTCATGGCCACGGAGATGATTCTCATGGCCTGTGTGGAGAAAGGAAAGAGCAGGCAGGAGATGCATGAGGTGGTCAAGGTGCATTCCGTTGCCGCCGGAAAGGTTGTGAAGGAAGAGGGAATGGAAAACGATCTGCTCACCCGACTTGCCAATGATCCGGCTGTGCCCTTTACCGTAGCCGAGCTTAAGGAACTGGTCGGTGACGGCAGCGAGTTTGTCGGACGAGCCCCGCAGCAGACCGATGAATTCCTTGATGAGGTTGTTATGCCTCGTCTTGCCAAATATAAGGATATTCTGGGCGATGTTGATTCCGCCCTTTCCGTGTGATGAACAACATGGCAAACAGCTTGGCCAACTGCCGCATTCGCATTGATCCGGAGCAGATCTATTTCCTGAAGTTCATCCTTGAGGGATATGATAATCTGACCATCATGTCCACCGTGGATCAGCGTGAGGGTGTTGTGGAGCTGAAATACCCTTCTGAACTCGAAGAGGATGTGCGCGGGGTGCTACGGAGTATGGCCGAGCGGCTTAAGTTGGAAGAATTTGTTTAGATAATTGCGGTGCTTCGACAGGCTCAGCACGAACGGTTGTTTCTTAATGTATTCATTCCGTTCGTGCTGAGTCTGTCGAAGCACCAGTTTTATGCAACTCAGAAAGCCGTTCGAATTTTCCTATACTTAAGGTAATACATCAAGCATGACCCAGCTTCTTTACATAGAAACCTTCGGCTGTCAGATGAATGAGCGTGATTCCGAGATCATGGCCCAGCTTCTTGGCGAGCATTCCTATATCCAGACCAGCTTGCCGGACCAGGCTGATGTGGTGGTGGTCAATACCTGCAGCATCCGAGGAAAAGCCGCGCACAAGGCGTACAGCTGCTTTGGCCGTTACAAGAAGCTTAAGGAAAAAGGCCACGACTTTATCCTGGCCGTGACCGGCTGTGTGGCTCAGCAGGACGGCGAGGCGCTGCTGGAGCGGATGCCCTACATCGATATCGTCATGGGTCCGCAGTCGATCTACACCCTCCCCTCTCTGGTGGCCGCGGCCCGTCGCGACAAGAAGCCTCTGGTGGCTACGGATCTTTCCGCCGACTTTGTTATCCCTCCGTTTCTGCCCAATCTTGCCGAAGGAGCCCCGCATAAACGGTTTATCACCATCATGCAGGGGTGCGATAATTTCTGTACCTACTGCGTGGTGCCCTATACCCGGGGCCGCGAGATCAGCCGGAGCTTTGGAGATATCCTCACCGAGGCGACCCATCTCGTGAGCCAGGGAGTCAAGGAAATCACCCTCATCGGCCAGAATGTCAATTCCTACGGCAAAAAAGGGGATGCAGCGCGGAACAAAACTTTTCCCGAACTCCTGCGTGCGGTGGCCGCTATTGAAGGGTTGCAGCGTCTCCGTTTCACCACCTCGCATCCCAAGGATCTTTCCGAGGAGTTGATGCGTTGTTTTGCCGAGATTCCTTCCTTGTGCCCGCATTTTCATCTTCCTTTTCAGTCCGGATCAAACTCCATTCTTACCCGGATGAACCGCAAGTACACCATCGAATCCTATCTCGATAAGGTAGCGAGGCTGCGTGAATACCGGCCGGATATCGCCCTGACCACCGATATCATTGTCGGATTTCCAGGGGAAACGGAGGATGATTTTGATGCCACCATGCAGGTGGTAGAAACAGTGCGGTATCACGGTGCTTACTCCTTCAAGTATTCCGACCGTCCCAATGCCAAGGCTGCTGATTTTCCCGATAAGGTTGCGGAAGAGATCAAGACCGAGCGGCTTGCTCGCTTGCAGACGCGCCAGGAGGAGATTGCCCTTGCGCTCAAGCAGTTGGAAATCGGCAAAAGTGTAGAAATCATGGTGGAGGGAGCAAGCAAGGCTCCGGCCAATCAATGGAGCGGCCGGACCGGTACCAACCAGATCGTGAATTTTTCCTGCGAGCGCAAATTGATGCCTGGGGATTTGCTTATGGTGGAGATCGATAGTGCCTGTCAGAATTCCTTGCGTGGGAAAATGATATAGCCTGAAAAAGCCAGAAAATCACACTTTGGTTGTGCTATGATGACGATACATTGAGTCTATATCCCGGCATTCGGTAGGTCGGGTAGAGCGTTGTCGCGAAACCCGACGCGATAGCTCTCATGCAGAAGGCAAATCATGCAATACCGGCGATCAAGGGCAAAAGGAGCGGCTTTTTTCTTTACCGTCGTAACTCACGACCGACGAAGATTTCTGTGTGATGATACGAATATCAAGTTAATCAGGGAAGCCTTTCAGCGTGTTATCAATCGGCATCCTTTTACCGTAGACGCTTTTGTGCTATTGCCTGACCATCTGCATTGTATTTGGACCTTGCCGGAAAACGACTCCGATTTTTCGATGCGGTGGCGGCAGATAAAGAGTTATTTCAGCAGGAAATGTCATGATACATTCAAGGGCGCTCAATCAGATGCCCGCCTTATTAAAGGCGAACAGGCGATCTGGCAGCGACGTTTTTGGGAGCATCAAATTAGGGATGAGAAGGACTTTGTCAGCCAGGTTGAATATATTCATTTCAATCCGGTGAAACATGGCTTGGCAACTTCGCCCAAAGCCTGGCCGCATTCCACGTTTCATCGTTTTGTGCAGCAGGGGATTTATCCTTCCGATTGGAGCGCGGATAAAGAAATTGATTTCGATAAGAATATTGGGAATGAGTGAGGTGTAATGTCATGTCGGGTTTCGCTTTGCTCTACCCGACCTACCAACTCTTTTTCTTCTTTTGCGTGCCCAAAAGAAGATACAAGAAAAAGGCACCCCAACCAGTCCTGGCCCTGCGGGCTGCCCTTGCTTCTTGAAGAGGGCGGGACGCGGAAAAACTCAGGCTTTGCCCTCAAACAGTTCCCGCATCTTTTTCCGCCCTCGCCTGCGAGGCTCGGCAGGACAAATGGGGGGGAAGGTAATTTCCCATTGGCACGCAGCCGAGCACCGGAGAGGCTGCCGAAAAGGGGATTTGCACTGTCTGAGGCGAAAGCCGAGTTTGCAAAGCCCCGGCAGCATCGAGGAGCGCAGGGCATCCCGCCACAGCCGGGACA
>JAHJTI010000287.1 GCA_018829945.1 Pseudomonadota bacterium
CCAATCCCTTGGGGCGGACACAGATGGATGCCGCAGGGTGGAGCAGAGCAGCAGGCAGCTTCGCGATCATCTGCCCAAACCTACACGGCACAAGAGTACAGATACCGCAATGAACGCGGGCGAACTCCTGGCCCTGGCCTTTCCGGATCGGATTGGTCAGCGACGGGCTGAGAAACAGGGGCAATTCAAGTTGACCTCCGGGCGCGGTGCGGTTCTCCCTCCACACGACCGCCTCATGGCCCACGAATATCTGGCAGTGGCTGAGCTGGACGCAGGCCGGACCGAAGGAAGAATTTTTCTTGCCGCGCCCCTGGACAGGGAGTCCCTGCTGACCCTGTTTTCCGACCGGCTGCAAAGGGAGGAAAAGGTCTTCTGGGAAGAGCCGAGCAATACGGTGAAAGCCCAGCAAATTATGCGGCTGGATGAACTCATTCTGAAAACAACCCCTCTGGCAAAACCTTCCCCCGAGGCAATGCTTGCGGCCCTGCTCTCCGGTATCCGCATTCGCGGTCTTGCACTTTTGCCCTGGAGTGACAACGCAAGAGAGCTGCAGGCGCGCTTGCAATGCATGCAACTCTGGCAGTCGGAAGCGGGATGGCCGGATGTTTCCGATGCGTACCTTCTCGAAAATCTTGAGCAATGGCTGGCGCCGTATCTCACCGGAATGCGCAGCGGAGAACATCTCAAGAAACTCGATCTGGCCGCCATTTTTGCCGCCCTGCTTGACTGGCAACACCGGAGCCAGCTGGACCGGGAGGCTCCCACCCATCTCACCGTACCCAGCGGTTCCCAGGTCAAGCTGCGCTATACTCCGGGCGAGCCGCCGGTGCTGGCGGTACGCCTCCAGGAGATGTTCGGCCTGGCCGACACCCCAAGAATCTGCAACAATACGGTCCCGGTACTGCTCCATCTGCTCTCCCCGGCCCGGCGTCCCATGCAGATCACCCAGGATCTGCGGGGTTTCTGGGAGGGCGCCTACCACGAGGTGAAAAAAGAACTCCGGGGCCGCTACCCCAAACACCACTGGCCGGACGACCCCTGGCAGGCCCAGCCCACCAGCCGGATCAAACCCCGCAAATAACCGAGAATCGCCACACAAAGGGCGCGATACCGACGATATCCCGCTCACCTTCCGTTGCGTTCTTTTTCTCTCCGTCCGTGTTCCCCGGAAAACCCCTCCTGAACCAACTGCTTGTCCGTCATTTTTATTTATTAAAACCACGCAAATCAGGGCACATAGTGAAAAATAGCAACGATTATCATTTTTTTTGTACAGGTATTTATCTTTCGTTGGTATAAATACCTATGTTAGTATAAATACCTACAAACGTGATTTTCGCGGGCAGGTATGAAACTTGTCAAACCAGCGGGACTGATCAATACGGATCGCAAACAGAACACTGAATTCGATAGGTTGCAAGAAACCGTCAGAGTGTTTGCTTATCCACCACAAATCATAACGGAGGGTTGTTATGGGCTTATCGCGTCGGGATTTCTTGAAGTACAGCGGCAGCACAGCCGTTGCCACGACTGTGGCCAACGGGCTTGTTCCAGGTGACGCCTCAGCAAACGAGCGGGATAATCGCACCAAGGGGGCAAAGGTTTCGACAACCATCTGTCCCTATTGCGCGGTCGGCTGCGGCATGCTGGCGTACAGCAAAGACGGCAAGGTTATCAACATCGAGGGTGACCCGGAACATCCGGTCAGCCAGGGCAGTCTCTGTTCCAAGGGCGCTTCCGTCTATCAGATCGCCAACAATAAGGACCGGGTTACCAAACCACGGTACCGGGCCTCCGGTGCCGCCACATGGCAAGAGGTTGAATGGGACTGGATCCTTGACAAAATAGCTTTGCGGATCAAAGAAAGCAGGGATAAAACCTTTGTGACCCAAAACGCCGCCGGCCAGGCGGTCAATCGTTGCGAAGGCATCGCCAGCGTCGGCAGCGCTGCTCTTGATAACGAAGAGTGTTACATCTATCAGAAATGGCTGCGCTCTTTAGGCCTTGTCTATATAGAACATCAGGCCCGTATTTGACACTCCGCAACAGTTGCGGCTCTGGCAGAGTCGTTCGGACGCGGTGCAATGACAAACCATTGGAATGATCTGGCAAACTCCGATGTCATCCTGATCATGGGCAGTAATGCCGCTGAAAATCATCCAATTTCCTTTAAACACATAACTGCGGCAAAAGATAAAGGAGCAGTCCTTATCAGTGTCGATCCCCGCTTTACCCGAACTTCGGCCAAAGCGGACATCTATGCGCCGTTGCGTTCAGGCTCGGACATAGCCTTTTTGGGCGGCATGATCCATTACATCCTCGAAAACAAGCTGTACCACGAAGATTATGTCCGCCTCTACACCAATGCTCCTTTCTTGGTCAACGATGACTTCAAGATGCCGGGAGAACTGGACGGGATTTTCTCCGGGTACGATGTCCAGAAACGCAAGTATGACAAAAATGCCTGGGCATTCAAGAAAGATGCGGGGGGTGTTATCCAGAAGGATGACACCATGCAGAAGCCGAACTCTGTTCTGCAGTTGTTGAAAAAACATTTTTCTCGTTATGACATTGAGACTGTTTCCAACATCACCGGAACTTCCAAGGAACTTCTGGAGCAGATATACCAAGTCTATGGCGCAACCGGTAAAGCCGACAAAGTGGCAACGGTCTGTTATGCCATGGGCTGGACCCAGCATACGGTGGGCGTACAGAATATCCGGACCATGGCCATTATCCAGTTGCTGCTCGGCAACATCGGCCGGGCCGGAGGCGGAGTCAATGCCCTGCGCGGCGAAAGCAATGTCCAGGGTTCAACCGACCATTGCCTGTTGTTCCATATCCTGCCGGGGTACCTTAAAACTCCCGACGTCACTATGCCGACACTGAAGGAGTATAACGAAAAAAATACCTCCAAGACCGATGAAAAAGATAGCGCCAACTGGTGGGAAAATTACCCGAAATATTCGATTAGTCTGCTGAAGGCATTTTACGGTGACAATGCGGTACCTGAAAATGACTTCGGGTATGACTGGCTTCCCAAGCTTGATGCCGGCCAGGATGCCTCCTGGATGATGATTTTCCATGAGATGCTCAAAGGCAAATTCAAGGGCTTTTTTGCCTGGGGACAGAATCCTGCCTGCTCCGGAGCCAATTCCAACAAAACCAGAAAGGCGCTGGGAGAACTCGACTGGCTGGTCAACGTCAATCTGTTCGACAACGAAACCGGTTCGTTCTGGAAAGGACCGGGACTGAATCCCGCTGATGTCAAAACCGAGGTCTTTTTCCTGCCATGCGCAGCCTGGATCGAAAAAGAAGGCAGCATCACCAACTCGAGCCGTTGGGCACAATGGCGATACAAAGCCGTTAATCCTCCGGGTCAGGCCATGCCCGATGCCGAGATCATGAACGAACTTTTTTTCAGGGTCAAAAAACTCTACGAAAAAGAAGGCGGTGCCTATCCCGACCCGATAACCAAGCTCGACTGGAACTACGGGCCCAAGGATGCCAACGGCAAAGTCACCCATATGGACAGCCATATGATTGCCAAGGAAATCAACGGCTACTTCCTGAAAGACACGATGATCAAAGAAGAACTTTTCAAAAAAGGGACTTTGGTGCCGAGTTTTGCCTTCCTGCAGGCAGACGGCTCCACTTCGTCGGGCAACTGGCTCTATTGCAACTCCTATACGGAAAAGGGCAATATGATGGCCAGACGTTCCACAAAAGACTCCTCCGGCATAGGACTGCACCCTGAATGGTCGTGGTGCTGGCCGTTGAATCGCCGGATCATCTACAACCGGGCTTCGGTGGATGAATACGGCAAACCCTGGGACCCAAAACGTGCCGTTATCGACTGGAATGGGGAAAAATGGGTCGGTGACGTGCCTGACGGCGGCTGGCCTCCTCTCAAGAATCCCGATGGGACACCGAATCCGAAAACCAAAAAAGCCTTTATCATGAAGCCTGACGGCGTGGCCAGCATTTTCGGCCCGGGCCGGGTCGACGGACCGTTCCCCGAGCACTATGAGCCGCTGGAATGCCCGGTGCAGGAAAATCCGATGAACAGATCGCATCGGATCAACCCCACCGCAGCCATGCTTGATTCCGACGAGGATTCTTTCTACTCCTGCGATCGTCGTTTTCCCTTTGTCGCTTCAACCTATCGGGTCTCCGAGCACTGGCAGACAGGGGTTATGACCCGGCATAGTTCGTGGTTAATGGAAATGCAGCCCCAGGTTTTTGTTGAGATCAGCAAGGAGCTGGCAGGTGAACTGAGTATCGAGAACGGCGAAAAGGTCATGGTTGAGTCGGCCCGCGGCTCTTTATGGGCCAAGGCTGTTGTCACCTCGCGTTTCAAACCCTTCAGCATAATGGGCGGGACTGTTCACCAGGTGGGATTGCCATGGCATTTCGGCTGGCAATTCCCCGAGGATGGCAGCGGCGGCGAAAGCGCAAATCTGTTGACCTCGTCAATTGGAGACCCCAACACAAAGATACCCGAGACAAAGGCCTTTATGGTCAATGTCAGGAAACTGTAGGAGGCGGACATGGGAAAGAGCGTGCTGATTGATTTGACTCGTTGTACAGGATGCCGTGCCTGCCAAGTCTCCTGCAAGCAATGGAATGAGCGGGTAGCGCGGAAGACGGAGCTGAACGGAAATTTCACCAACCCCCCGGAGATGAGCTCGGATTGTTACACCCGCATCAAGTTCATTGAACATGAAAAGAACGGCAAGCCGGTGTGGAGCTTTGTCAAAGACCAGTGCCTGCACTGCAAGGAACCTGCCTGTGTCTCGGTTTGTCCGGTCGGAGCTCTGGAGAAATCCAAGGAAGGGCCAGTGAAATACAGCTATGACAAGTGTATCGGTTGCCGGTACTGCATGGTGGCCTGCCCCTTCCATATCCCGAAGTATGAATGGGAAAAAGTTCTGCCCTGGGTTCAAAAATGCAGTTTCTGTTCCGAGCGGATCAATGACGGAATGGAACCTGCCTGCGTCAAGGTCTGCCCGACGGATACCATGTTTTACGGGGAACAGAACGTTGTGATGGCCGAGGCCCAAAAACGGATCAAAGAAAATCCGGGCAAGTATGTCAACCACATCTACGGCAAGGACGAGGCCGGCGGAACAGCATGGATGTACATCTCCGGTGTCCCGTTTGAAGAACTCGGTTTTCGGATGAATATCCCGAAACAGTCTTTGCCGGCATACACCTGGGCGTCATTGTCGACCATTCCCGGCAAAGCCCTCGGCATTGTTGCCGGGCTTGTCGCAATTGCCTATTTCCGTAACCGGGGAAACAGTGAGGAGGATAAGTAATGGCCGCGCAAGAGAATAAAAACATACAACTGATGTCGGGCGGCGGGAAAGTATTGCTCGCCCTGGTTGGTCTTTTCGGTGTGGCTGCCCTTTACCGCCTCGCAACCGGTCTCGGTGCAGCCACTAATCTTAATGATGATTATCCGTGGGGTTTGTGGATCGCCATGGATGTTATGGCGGGTGTTGCCCTGGCTGCCGGTGGTTTTGCCATCGCGGCGGCGGTTTATATCTTTAACATGAAAAAATACAAACCCATTGTCCGGCCGGCGATTCTGACCGCCTATTTCGGCTATCTGCTGGTGGCGGTGGGCATCTTTTTTGATATCGGCAAGCCCCATACCCTTTGGCACCCGTTGTTCATGTGGCAGCCCCACTCCGTAATGTTCGAGGTTGTCATGTGCGTGGTTATGTATCTCGCCGTGCTCACCTTTGAATTTGCTCCCACATTTTTCGAGGGGACCGGCAGAAAAGACCTGGCGGAGAAACTCCACAGCCGACCGGTGCTGTTCTTTTTGGTGATCGCAGGCATCACCCTGTCATTTTTCCACCAGTCCTCTTTGGGCGGACTCTTTTTATTGATGCCGTCCAAACTCCATCATCTCTGGTGGACAACTCTGCTGCCCTATAATTTTTACATTTCCGCTATTGCCGCGGGCCTTGCCATGGTTTCTTTCGAGACCGTGCTGGCAGCCAAGATCTTTAAGCATGACCAGGAAAAGGAAATTCTGCAGGGGCTGGCCACGGGCACGGCGGTCACCCTCCTTATTTACCTGGTGATGCGTCTTGGTGACATTGTCGCCAAGGGCAACCTCGGTCTTGCCTTTGAAGGCAGCACGGCAAGCATGCTTTTTCTGCTGGAAATCGTTGGCGGCGCCATTGTGCCGATGATTCTGCTGGCCATACCGGCGATCAAAAAGTCGATACCTGCTCTGTTCATAACACAACTGCTGGTTATCTTGGGTGTAGTGATGAACCGTTTCAGTGTCACCTTTCTGGCTCAGGGAGGGGGAAACAGCACATACTTCCCCTCTTTTGTGGAAATATCCATAACCGTCGGCCTCATTGCCCTGCTCATGTTTTTGTATCGGGCATCGGTCATTAAACTGCCGGTGTTCTCCCACGCTAAAACCGAGAAGTGATGACGCCAACCATGTGAGACGGGTGCTGCCTTCCTGTATCCCGTCTCACATTTTTTTACACAGCGCCTGACAGCGCAGGGTGTAAAAAAATGAATGCGTTTGAACCCCATGGGAGCGAACCTAATGAAAAGATTATTTTTTTCTTTCATCGCAGGTCTGTTGTTCCTTTCTGTGTTTTCCGTTGCCTTCGGAAACACGGAAACGGAAAAGCGGTATGATGTGCCGATCGGCAGCTCACCTCAGATGGGGCCGGCTGACGCACCGGTCACCATCATCGAGTTCATCGACTTTCAATGACCGCACTGCCAGGCGGCCGGTACGGTCATCCAACGGTTGATGAGTGAACATAAAGGAAAAATTCGGCTGGTCATCAAGAATTATCCCTACAAATACCGCGATTATTCCCATATCGCCGCCGAAGCGACTTTGGCTGCCGGCGCGCAGGGAAAGTACTGGGAAATGCACCACTTGCTGCTTGTCCGGGGCACCAAACTTGACCGAAAAAGCCTCATCGACCATGCGGCGAAATTGGGTCTGAATGTGCAGCAGTTCACCGCAGACCTTGATTCCATGAAGCATGGCAATGAGATCGAGCGGGACAAAAAACTGGCTCTGGATCTTGATCTCTACAACACCCCGACCTATTTCATCAACGGTCGCATGGTGATCGGCAACCGACCCTATGAGCATCTCAAGAAAATCATTGAAGAGGAGCTGGCTAATGTTGCGAAGTAAGGCAATGCTTCCGGTACTCCTGCTGATTTTTGCCATACTGTTGCCTGGAATGCTGTTTGCCGGCAAGCTCGAGCCGATCAAACCTGTTGCTGCGCCACGTTTTAATCCCATGAGCGCCGAGAAGGTTGAACTCGGCAAGAAGATATTTTTCGACCGTCGCCTCTCCGGGGACGGCACCATGAGTTGCGCCACCTGCCATATCCCGGAAATGGCCTTTTCCGACGGAGAGGCTATTTCGCTCAATTACCCGACCACCAGGAACTGGCGAAATGCTCCGACCCTGATCAATCTGGCTTACAACCGGTATCTTTTCCATGACGGCCGGGCGGAAAGCATGGAAGATCAGGCGCTGTTTCCGATTCTTTCTGCCTTTGAGATGAATCAAAACCTGGATTTCCTGGAGGAAGAGCTGCGCTCGGAGCCGGAGTACCGGAAAGAGTTTCAAAAGGTTTTCGGCACCGATGATACCACCAGGGAGCGCATTGCTTTGGCCATTGCCGCATTTGAACGCACCTTGGTATCGCAAAATGCGCCGCTAGACCGCTTTCTCGAAGGCGACCATACAGCGCTTTCCGAACCGGCCCAAAAAGGGCTTGCGATATTCACCGGCAAGGGCAAGTGCACGGAGTGTCATTACGGCATGAACCTGATCGACGACAAGTTCCATGCCCTGAATGTACCGGAACACCCTGAATTCAATAAAGACCCGCGAGTCGCTGCAACCCGCAGGTTTGTAGCCAAGTTCTATAACTATGAAGCCTTCCGTACCCTGCAGGAAGATCCGGGCCGCTATCTCATAACCAAAAAAGATGAGGACTGGCGTGCCTTCAAGACCCCAACCCTGCGGGAAATAGCCCGGACCGGCCCATATATGCACAACGGCTTTTTTGAAACTCTGGACCAGGTGATCGATTTTTTTGATCAAGGCGGCGGCAGCGGCACCATAGCGCTCAAGCCCCTGGGCTTGAGCAGAGAAGAAAAACAATATCTCAAAGCCTTTCTGCTCGAAGGGTTGGCCGGCGAACCAATTGCGTTTCAGTTTCCGCGCATACCATAAACAAGGAGAAAACCATGTCACAATATCCCAAGAATTACACTTGGCTCATGTCGCAGTTTGGTGAAGTGATCGAGGCCCACCAGAATTTAGGCAAGATACTCACCGCCGCCGGACCCATTGACAAAAAACATGCCCAACTTGTGCAGCTTGCCGGTGCGGCCACCTCTCGTTCGGAAGGCGCGGTGCATTCCCATGTCAAGAGAGCTCAGAGTGCCGGCGCTACACCTGAGGAAATTTATCACACCTTGATTCTCTTGGTCAGCACCATCGGATTTCCGGCCGTTGCGGCAGCGCTTTCCTGGGCCAAGGACGCCCTTGAACCGGATCAGCACTAAGATATAATTGGAGGAGAGAACATGCAACCCCTCGCCCTGTATGAAATACCTTATGAACAGCCCCGTGTTACGTCAGACGGTTCGCTTTCCCCGGAAATCCGCGAGAAAATCGAACACCATATACGGGCGGCCGCCCAAAATGGCAAAATTTTATGTGCAGGAGCTCTTGCCATTGCCCGGTCTCTCGGGGTACGTTCCAGTGATGTCGGTAAAGTTGCCGATGCCATCCACATCAAAATTGCAAAATGCCAGCTGGGCTGTTTTTAAAAGCTTCATGCTCATGATGCTGACAATGTAATGTGTTGGAATAATTATGAATGCTACAAACGATGTTTTGATTGTCCGGGTTAAAGACGGCCAGGAAGAGGATCTGATCGACCAGGTTGCCTCGGAGACTGCCTTTACCCTTTTTGTCAACAATCAGATTCTGGTTTCGCTGCTCTGTTCTCCCAATGAATTAGACACCATGGCCATTGGTTTCCTTCTCTCTGAGGGCATCATCAGGAAGCGGGAGGAACTGATTTCCGTTGATGTGGATGAAGAGAGTTCTTCGGTCCACGTGAAGCTGAAGAACCTGCCCGACAACTGGGAGAGTCTTTTCCATAAAAAAACCATCACCTCAGGCTGTGGCCAGGGCGTCACCTTTTCCGATGCCAAGAATCTTCAACCCATCCCGCGCCTGCCCCGGCCATTCAGGCTCAGCTCGGAAGATATGCGGGTGTTGCTGGGAAATTTCAGGAATATCTCCGACCTCTATGTGAAAACCGGAGGAGTGCACAGCGCTGCCTTTACCGATGGTAAGGAACTGCTGCTTTTTTCCGAAGATATCGGCCGCCACAATGCGGTGGATAAATTGATCGGCAAGGCCTTTCTTACCGGCATGCGCATGGACGACAAAATGCTGCTTTCAAGCGGCAGGATTTCAGGCGAAATAATGACCAAGGTGATACGTAATCACATCCCTGTTCTGATCAGCCGCACCGCCCCGACCTGCATGTCGGTGACCCATGCTGAAAATAACGGCGTGACCCTCATCGGTTTTGCCAGGGGCACCAGGATGAATATCTATAGCCATCCCCAGAATATTGTTATTGATCAGGACGAAATCGATACGGCATGTGAGAAGAAAAAAAACTGCCACCGGTGCCGGGAAAAAAACCAGGCACCACATCTCCATGAAGTTGTAAACGGATGACATGCCCTGCAAGCTGATGGCGACAGTAAACCATTTTTTCCTGTTCGGCTGAACAATAATCGGTCGCACCCCAACTCTTTTCAATCCCGGCAAGCGGCCTCCTCCGTTTGCAACCTTTTTTCAACAAAGTCCTCGCAATCCTCACCCTGCACTTTTTTGCCGGAAGGCATGGCCCAGCCCACCCGCCGGATCAAACCCCGAAAACAAGTGGAAGTTGAGACGCTGATTGCCAAGCGCACTCTCACCCGAGCCTGTAGCCCCACACCAATCATCATCCCATTGGTACGCCGCCCTGTAAGCAAACTTCGTGCGCATCATGGCCCTCGTGGTACAATGTCGGCGAGAAAAACCCTAAGAAGGAGCAACCCATGAAGTTTGAAGTTCCGGTCATCGGCATTTTGCGGGGGGTGGAAGGCGATTTCTTCGGCGAGGTCATGCAGATTTCCTTTCTGGCCGGACTTAAGGCCATTGAAATCACCATGAACACCCCGGAGGCCGAAAAGATTGTTCGGGAATACCGCTCCGCCGTACCTGCAGGCAAACTGCTGGGCATGGGCACCATCTGCAATCTCGAGGAAGCCAGACGGGCTGTGGGTGCAGGAGCCATGTTTCTCGTTACTCCCAATCTGGACACCCGGGTGATCGAATACGCCAAAGCAGAAGGGATCCCCATAGTGGCCGGAGCGTTGACTCCCACCGAGGTATATACCGCCTGGTCCGCCGGGGCCGACATGGTCAAGGTTTTTCCCTGCGGCGCCATGGGCGGCCCCAAATACATCAAGGACCTTCTCGGCCCCTTCGATCATCTCCGGCTCGCCGCCGTGGGCGGGGTTAGCCTGGCCAATCTTGCCGAATATTTTCAGGCTGGCGCCGCAGCGGTGGGCGTATCCTCCAGCCTCTTCGGCGCCAAGGCCTTGCGGGAGAGGACCCTTGACCAGATCGGTCAAAATGTAAAAAATTTCATTGAGCATTGCCCAGTCGAAAAAGATCGGGTATGATCCCCTCCTTTACTTGGTAAATCTACGTCTTTTTGTAACTGTCCAGCTTGGTGTAAAAATCGAAAATCGGATCGGACCTGTGACTGTTCAACAGTGCGGCAAAGGTCTCAGAACCATACACCGGTATGTGACAGACAATAACAGCTAAGCGAGTACAGCGCGAGACTGCGAAGCAGATGTGGTGCTACTGAACAGTTACCGTCTTTTTCAAGGAGACTTTCCCCATGTTCAGACCGGAAATTAAAGTTATCGACTGCACTGTCCGCGACGGCGGCCTGATGAACAAATGGCAGTTTGACGATACTTTTGTCAAACAGGTGTACCATGCTCTAGCTGATGCCGGGGTCGATTACATGGAAATCGGCTATCTCAGCTCCGAGTCCGCTTTTGACCGCAAAGAAGTCGGCCCCTGGCGCTTCTGCGGGGAAAAAGACCTGAAGCGCATCATCGGGGATTCGGAAAAGAGAATCAAACTCTCTGCCATGGCGGATATAGGCAGGATCGACTACGACGACATCCCGATTCGCTCGGAAGGCTCGCTGGACATGATCCGGGTAGCCTGTTATGTTCACCAGATCGACAAGGCCGCCGCCCTGGCCCATCACTGCATGGACAAAGGCTACGAAACCACGATCAACCTGATGGCGGTTTCCACCGTTGGCCCTCGCGACCTGGAAGAGGGACTCAATGACCTGGCCAAGTGCAGGGTTCCGGTGATCTATCTGGTGGACAGCTTCGGCGCCTTTTATTCCGAGGACATTGAAGTACTGTCAAAAATGTACATGGAGCGGATGCCTGAAAAAACCATCGGCATCCATGCCCATAACAACCAGCAACTGGCCTTTGCCAACACCATCTCCTCCATCATCAGCGGGATCAACTATCTGGATGCGACCCTGTACGGCATTGGCCGTGGCGCCGGGAACTGCCCCCTGGAACTGCTGCTTTCCTTCCTGAAGAATCCGAAATTCCGGGTTCGCCCCGTGATCAAGGTCATTGAGGAACAAATCCTGCCCTGGCGGGAAAAAATCGACTGGGGATATTTCATCCCCTACATGGTTTCCGGGGTCCTCAACCAGCACCCCCGTGAAGCAATGGCCTGCATGGAGTCCGACAAGAAAAATCTGGTCACCGAATTTTATGACCAGATGACCAGCGCTGCGACCTGAAGCTGATCTTCTTCATAACCGATTTTAAAAGGCAGTCCCGTGACACGGGTCTGCCTTTTTTTATTGCTGCCGTCCCTCTTTTTTCTGCATATAATAAAGAAAAAACATCGAGGAGGCCACAATGCGTATCCGGATCAAACATCACCTTCCATGCCGACTCATCGCACTTTTAGCCCTGCTCCTGACTGTTGCCGCCTGCGGCAAGCCAACCTATATGTTCCATGCGGATATGCGCATCAGCGATGCCCTGGAATCGTATCGCCCCCTGCCGGGTTACACTTACTACTACAGTGGTCCGGAGGATTTCCCCCTGGCCATCCTGGGGATCAAGCCGGAGTATCACCTGAAAAAACAATTTTGGATTCCTGTGGATCTGACGGAAAAGAAGCTGCAGGACTGGATGGAACTCATCGACAACCCCCATCGCGGCATGAAGTCCAGATACCACGGCAAGGTGATCCGCACGGCGGAAGGAGAGGAAATCGGCATCTGGTACTCGCCCCAGGAATGGAGCACGGTCAGGCTAGGGCCAGACCGGGAGGTTACCATCTACACCCCGCCCAACACCCTCTATGACAGGATAATCGGCAACCCTCGGGATTTCCCCTGAGCAGTTGACCTCAAAGAGATCATCGTGGCACACAACGGAATTGAATTAACCAAAGAGGATATCACCACCCTGGCGGTGGAGGGTATTGTCAACGCAGCCAACAATTCTCTCCTCGGAGGGGGCGGGGTTGACGGCGCCATCCACCGGGCCGCCGGGCCGGAGCTGCTCGCAGAGTGTCAAAAACTGGGGGGCTGTCCGACCGGCGAAGCGCGGATCACCAAGGGCTACAAGCTGCCGGCCACCTGGGTCATCCATACGGTGGGGCCGGTATGGCACGGCGGGACACAGGGAGAACCGGAACTGCTGGCTCATTGCTACCGCAATTGTTTTTACCTTGTCCGTGAATACAGCATCATGAGTATTGCTTTTCCCGCGATCAGCACCGGCGTCTATGGGTATCCTAAAGACGAGGCTGCCCGCATTGCCGTCCGGGAGGCACGCCGGTATCTGGCAGAAAACGAAAACCCCGCCGCCATCCTGTTCGTCTGCTTTAATGACGCAACACGGCTGGCGTATCAACATGCCCTGACTACATCCTAAGCCTCCGCCTTTGCGACAAGTTCTAAAACCTCTCCGCCGAATTCTACCAGATCTCCGGGCACGAGCTGACGGCCGCGGCGGGTTTCCACCTCGCCGTTGACCAGTGCCTCACCTTCCCTGATACGGAGTTTTGCCTCACCGCCGGTTTCCACCACTCCGGCCAGCTTGAGAAGCTGGCCAAGCCGGATAACCCCGTCGCGCACTGTCACCTGTTGTCTGCCCATTATTGCGTATTCCTTGTCTTAAAAAGGCGGAGCGATGGTCACCAGTATCCGCAGATCGGTATGCGCCCGGACCCCGTGGGGCTCGTTGATATCGCAGAGCAGCAGATCGCCGGCCTGGGCCGGAATAGCCTGCTCATCCTTACCGAGAAACTCTCCTGTTCCCTCCAGCACCTGAATGGAGAGCTGGCCTTCGGTATCATGGGAATGCACCGGAAAAACCTGCCCGGCGCTGAGATTGAAGTTCAGTATCCTGAACCAGGGTGAATCATGGAGCAACACCTTTTTCATGCTTTTACTGTCAAAAATTCTGGTTTCGTTAAGACTTTTTTTCTCCATCATCGCAACACCTCCCGGGGGCAGATTGAATGCATCTCTTTGCTTCCCAGTATACAAGACCAGCGGTTCATTTCCCTTGACCTGAATCAAAACTCCTGCAATTTCCCACAAAAAATGCCGCCATTCGAAGTTCGTATGGCGGCATGGAAAAACAATATCTCGGCTGCTGATTACTTGATTGCAGCACCCTTCTTTTTGGCCTGCGACTTAGAGGCACCCTCTTTCATCCGCAACTCCCAATCTTCATCCGGAAGCGCAGAGCCGGGCACCAGCCGCAATTCCTGACTCCGGGATTTGATTTCTCCGTTTAAAACCGCGCCGGACTCCACGGCCAGATCCATGGTCTCGACCTTGCCCTCAATGAAGCCGCTTTTCACCACATAGAGCTTCTTGACATTGACAGTGCCCTCAACCCGCCCGGAACAGACAAAGGTGCTGACCACAACATCCCCGGAGATTGTTCCGGTTTCGCCGAGGATAAGATACTCCCCGCTGATGTTTCCTTCGGCTTTGCCGTCAAGCCGGAGCTTGCCCTTGAAAGATATGTCGCCGACCAGTTGCATATCCGCACCGATTACACTGGTAATCGTCTCAGAATTTGTCTCTCCGATGCCCTGCTTGTTAAAAAAACCCATGCTAATCACCTGCTGCGGATTTTTTGATTATAGTACTCCGAAGGGAAGCTCGGAGCTGCATCAACGGCCCTTTGCTGCGGCAACGCGGGAATTCACCTGGATAAACTTGACCGGGTCGATCAATTTGTCCCGGTATCTTATTTCGTAATGCAGATGAGAACCGGTGCTTCGCCCTGAATTGCCCACCAGACCTATAACCTGTCCTCTGGACACGGTATCGCCCTGCTTGGCATACCCCTGCTGGAGATGGAAATAATTGGTCTGGAATCTGTTCCCATGATTTATTTCGATGAAATTCCCATGGCCCTTATTGTAGCCATTGGCAATGACAACACCGTCTGCAGGGGCGATGATCTTGGCGCCTCGATTGTTTCTGATATCAACCCCGCTGTGAAACGCCGGCTGCTGGTTGATGGGGTCAATCCGATTTCCAAACTGGGAGGTAATGGTCCCCCGAACAGGAGCCCCCAGCGGCACGGATTGGATGGCATCCAGATAATGATCGACCTTCAGGGTAAGACCTTTGTAAGAATCCTGCGGCTGCCGGGTAAACGGTCCACCCGCGCCTTTGGCGCTTTCATGCACCTCGAGATTCACGCCAACCGAAGCGAGGATCGATTCGATAACCTTGCTCTTTCGTTTCAGATCTGCCAGAGCGGCATTCAACTGGGCCTGTTGTTCCTGCTCCTGCCTGGTTGTTCGCGCCTGCATGCTTTCGTTCAAAGCGACAGTGACTGCCATATCCTGCTGCAATGTCGCGATTTTCCGATGCATCGCAAAATTTTCTCCGGAAAAAAACCAACCCACCCCGCTGCCGAGCATAAAAAAACAACAAACCCCGAGCACAATCTTCAGGGTTTGTCTGGATACGGCAAACGAACGGATTTGACCACGTTCGCCGGTTACGATGAAATGTATCTGTTTATCCATGCGGCAGAGGTCCCCCCTCGTTGTCGGTCCCACGATCAAACAGTACCCGCGCCGGATCAAAACCAGCCCGGCGCGTATAACTATCTCCTCAAAAAAGGAACAAAATTCGCTGAGTCTACAGAAAAGACTAACAGGAATGCACCGGGCAAACCAGATTTTTTTTGCCCTCCAAAGGGCGGGCAAGCCGCAACCCTTTATACCCCTTGCCTTTGCCGGGTTATTTTTTTGTCTCTTGTCTCCTGGCCGTAAAAACGCTATGCATATCTCAACAGGTATAATGTTTTCTTCCGCATCCCCCTTTTCCTTTACAATAAACCATGCGCAAACCGAATCGCCCTTCTCGGCAACCAAAGACCACCGCCAAGGCGTCGAAGAAAAAGGCAAAAGCAGGGGCTATCCGAAAACTGACCCCCGAGGATGACCTCGGTATCCTTTTCTCCTCTGATTCTGAAAACGACACCGCGCAGAGTTTTGCCGGCGCGCTGGCAACCGGGATATCCCCCGCGACTATTGCTGAAATCCTTACGGAAAAGGATGAACTCCCAACCCCTGCCAAGTCGCTTCAGGCCGCTATTCGAAACTCTCCCCCGCCCCAGGACCAAATCGATCTCCATGGCTGCACCGCCTGGGAAGCGGAAATCAAGACGGAGAATTTCCTGACCCGTGCCATGCGCAATCACCTGAAAACCGTCATGGTCATAACCGGCAAGGGCCTCCACTCCCCGGAAGGCTCGGTGCTCAAGGACGTCATTGAAGCCCGGCTCAAAATCATGAAAAATCACGGGATGATTCTCGCCTACCTCTGGGAAAAAAAGAGCAGGGAAAAAAGCGGAGCACTCCTGGTGTATCTGCCCTGAACCTCAATACAAGGACTCATGTTATGCCCCATCATCAGGTTGTTGTGTTCAGCCCCTTTCCCTTTGTTATCGGCCAGAAAATCAACATTGCCGGAGGTCCGCGCGGCGGAGATTGGCTGGTAATCGGACTGAGCGAGCGCAAAGTCCAACTCAAATGCCCGGTTTCCGGCCGTGAGGTGGAGTGGGATCGCTTCTGTTATCTCAGCGAAACCCGCGAGCAGGAATGGCCCATGCCGCATTGACATTTTCATCCCTCACGCCCTTGACTTGCAAGCAGCTCGAATTATATTCCCTGACACCCTCCGGGCCTTGCTCCCGGCTGAACAAGCAGAAAATTACGCATTGAGGATCACCCATGGGAAACACCATAAAAACAGGCATGCTGATGGCTGCCTTGACCGCCCTCTTCATGGTGGCAGGCCAGGCCATGGGCGGGCAAAGCGGCATGACCGTGGCCCTGCTCCTGGCCATCGCCATGAATTTTTTCGCTTACTGGTTCAGCGACACCCTGGCCCTGAAAATGAGCAAGGCCCGGGAGGTGGATCAAACCGAGGCGCCGGACCTGCACACCATGGTAGCCGGGCTTGCTGCGCGGGCCGAACTCCCCAAACCCCGCATCTATATCATGGAAAGCGATACGCCAAACGCCTTTGCCACCGGCAGAAACCCCTCCCATGCCGCCGTGGCCGTCACGCAAGGGTTGCTGACCATCCTCAACCGTGAGGAGCTGGAAGGCGTTCTGGCACAC
>JAHJTI010000288.1 GCA_018829945.1 Pseudomonadota bacterium
GATGGCTGAGCCTAGCCTGCTTCTTTTCCATCTTTTTAGGCTATGTGGCGCAACAGGCCGGTTGGGTTGTGGCCGAAGTAGGTCGTCAGCCTTGGGCTATTCAGGGATTGCTCCCGGTGGGCATGGCCAGCACCAACATTGCCGCGAGCAACGTACAGACCACTTTTTTCATGTTCCTGACCCTGTTCACCGCATTATTAATCGCGGAGATTCGCATTATGATGAAGCAAATCAAGATCGGCCCGGAGGCTTAAAACAATGATAGGAAACCTGGATCACTCAATTCTGCAGCAACTCTGGTGGCTGATCACCTCGGTGGTCGGGTCGCTCTTTCTTTTCCTGACCTTTGTGCAGGGCGGACAGACCCTGATTTTTACCACGGCAAGCACCGAAGAAGAAAAATCCCTGATCATCAACACCATGGGCCGCAAGTGGGAACTTACCTTCACCACCCTGGTCCTCTTCGGCGGCGCTCTGTTCGCGGCCTTCCCGCTTTTTTACGCCACAAGCTTCGGCGGAGCCTACTGGGTATGGATGCTCATCCTCTTCACCTTTATCGTGCAAGCGGTGAGCTACGAATTCCGCAAAAAACCCGACAACCTCCTTGGCGCACGGACTTACGAAATTTTTATGTCCATTAACGGAAGCGTTGGACTCATCCTGATCGGTGCGGCAGTGGGCACATTTTTCACCGGTTCCCGTTTCAGCCTGAACCTTTATAACTCCGTGACCTGGGCCACGCCCTACCACGGCCTGGAAGCAGCGCTCAATCCGTTTAACCTTGCCTTAGGCCTGTTTCTGGTTTTTCTGGCCCGAATTCTCGGCGCCATGTACATCGTCAACCACGTGGATCACGAAAACCTGGTCAAGCGGGCCCGCAAGGCAACCTGGATCAACCTCCTCTGGGCCCTGCCATTCCTGCTCGCCGTTCTGATCGGCTTTGTGACCATGGACGGCTTCGCGGTTGACCCGGCCACAGGCGTTGTTTCCATGGAAAAAGGCAAGTACCTTAACAATCTGCTGGAGATGCCGGTGGTACTGTTCCTGCTCTTGGGGGGCTTGGGATCGGTGATCTATGGCGTTGCGGCCACCGGTTTTCTCGGCAAGAACAGCGGCATCTGGTTTGGTGGGATCGGCACGGTGCTGGTGGGGTTGGCCATCTTTTCCCTGGCCGGATACAACAACACCGCCTTTTACCCGTCCATAACCGATCTGCAGTCGAGCCTCACCATTTATAACGCATCAAGCAGCAAGTACACCCTTACGGTCATGAGTTATGTGGCCCTGGCAGTGCCCTTTGTCCTGGCCTATGTCGCTTATGTCTGGAAACTGATGGATGCGAAGAAACTGAACCTTGCCGAGCTTACCGGCGAAGATGCCAATGAAATGTACTAAACCGATAGATAAGGAGTAAGACCATGAACACAATTCTACTCGTAAGCTGGCTGCTGGTGGTGGTTATCTCGTACCAGGGAGCCATTGCCCTGCTCAAAAAAACCGATCTGCTGTAATCTGCACAGCAAATCTCGCAGTTCCGACAGGCGCAGGAGAACATCCTGCGCCTGTTTTTATTTCAAGCATTTCACCAACACCACACTCCCCCGCCGAAGTTCCCCAAAAAAGTGCCAAACCCCATATTGTTTGATTAACAAATATCTTGACACTCAAACAATACTTCTGTATTCTCCCCTCTCTTTAGCCATTGCCCTGCCGTTCACGCAGGCAAAACAACACTTTTTACCGGAGAGGCTCACATGCACACCCAGTCTATTGACACATGGCAGCATCGCCATGATTTTTCCGTTATCCAAGAACACGGCGAGAAGCGCACCCGCCAGGTGCTCATCCTCACCGCCGTCACCATGCTTTTTGAAATCGGAGCAGGCATGGCCTATGGCTCCATGGCCCTGTTGGCCGACGGCTGGCACATGGGCACCCATGTCGCCGCGTTCATGATAACGATCTTCGCCTATCGCTTTGCCCAAAAACATGCCGACAACAAGGCTTTTGCCTTTGGCACCGGCAAGGTCAGCGTTCTGGGTGGCTTTGCCAGTGCCATCGCCCTGATCGTGGTTGCCCTGGTCATGCTCATCGAGTCGGGCCAGCGCATCTTCAGTCCGCAGCCGATCCATTTCAACGAGGCCATCGGCGTGGCCGCCCTTGGCTTACTGGTTAACATTGCCTGCGCCTTTCTCCTGCAAGGCCACCATGATCACGGCCACGACCATGACCACCACCATCACCATGACCACAACCTCAAAGCAGCATATCTACACGTTCTGGCCGATGCACTGACTTCCGTCCTTGCCATCGGAGCCCTGATCCTGGGCAAATATTTCGGCTGGACCTCGCTGGACCCCCTGATGGGCATAGTCGGCGCGCTGGTTATTTCCCGATGGGCTTACGGGTTGTTGCGGGAGACAGGCGGAATCCTGCTCGACGGCAGCATCAGCAACAAGGAGCTTACCGCCATCAAGGAAAAAATTGAGGGAACCCTGGACAACCGGATTGCGGACATGCATGTCTGGAAGGTTGGCCCGGCCCATTACGCGGCGATCATTTCCATTGTCACCCATTACCCGCAAAAGATTGAATATTACAAAGAGTTACTGCGCGAATTTACGGATCTTTCCCACCTCACCGTTGAAATACACACCTGCGAGACCGAGCCATGCCTGCCCCAATGACCGAGACAGCAAAGCTTTCCCACCAACTCATTGAATTGTACGAACGGCTTTCGTCCTGGGAACAGGACGTGGTGAAAAATTCCGGCCTTTCCACGCCCCAGATGCATACCATTGAGATTGTCGGACATTCCGGGTCGTTGCGCATGAAGGATCTGGCCAAAAAGATGGGGGTGACCACCGGGACCCTCACGGTTATGATCGACCGGCTGGAGCAGCAGGGGTTGCTTAAAAGAACGCCTCACGAGACGGACCGGCGTTCTTACCTGATTGCCCTTACGGAAAAGGGGCAAAAACTTTTCGTCGAGCACCACCAGTACCACCTGCACCTCACCGAAGAGATTACCGCCACCCTTTCCAAGGAGGAACAGGCGCAGTTCAGCACGGTTTTAGAAAAAATTATCGGTCAGATGTGAGAAAAACAGAAAATCGTGGCCGTCAATCCGCATCGTGCCGATCGGCACGACCGATCAAGAAAACCCCGTAGGTGGCGCGCAGGTTGGGAAAAAAACTGACGATATTGCCTGTTTCCTGTTGGCGATGGGTGTTGATCGCCACCTCCTTGAGGATGGCAATGCCCTTTTCCCTGGCAAAGTTGCGGAAATCCCGCAGGGTGATCACCCGGATGTTCGGGGTATCGTACCATTCGTAGGGCAGTTCCTTGCTTTTCGGCGCATACCCCGCGAAAAGAAGCTGCAGCCGGATCCGCCAGTAGCTGAAGTTGGGAAAGCTGACGATGACCTTTTTACCGATGGCAAGAAGGTCATTGATGAGAGCAACTGGTTCATAGACCTGCTGCAGGGTTTGACTGATGACGATGTAGTCGAAACTGTCCGGCGGATAATCCGCTACCTCCAGATTGAAATCCCCCTGAAGCACCGAAATCCCTTTGGAAATGCAGGCAGCCACCTCGGCCTCGTCCTTTTCGATGCCGGTGGCCTTGACCTTTTTCTGCTCCTTGAGGTACTGGAGCAGCTCCCCCTCCCCGCAACCGAGGTCAAGCACTCTCGATCCGGGCTCGATCCAGGATGCAATTATCTGCAGATCAAAACGCATTGACGTCTCCGGTTGCCACGTTGTTAGCCCTGTAATTCATCATGATTTTCCCCTCATTCTCCACCAGAACCTTCCCGAAAAATCCGGGAGAGGAATGCCGACATCAAAGAATGCAATCTTTCGTTGGGCAGAAGAAAGGCATCATGGCCCCAGTCCGACTGAATTTCGCAGAAACTCACATCCCCCCCGTTTCGCTTGAGGGCCTGCACCAGGGCGCGTGACTGTTCTGTGGGGTAGAGCCAGTCGGAAGTGAAAGCCACCACCAGAAAGCTGGTGCAGGAATCCTTAAACATCCCGGACAGGCCGGTTGGCGCGTAATCGTCAAGGTCGAAATAATCCGCCGCCTTGGTCAGATACAGAAAGGAATTGGCGTCAAACCGCTCGACAAACTTGTTTCCCTGGTAGCGCAGGTAACTCTCCACCTCAAACCCTGCATCGAAATGAAAGGAAAGGGCATCCCTGCTCCGGAGCTGCCTGCCGAATTTCTGCCGCATGGATTCATTGGAAAGATAAGTGATGTGACCGATCATCCTGGCCACGGCCAGGCCGAGGTCGGGCTTGGCTCCGCCGTAATAATCACCGCCGCGCCAATGGGGATCGGCCATGATCGCCTGCCGGGCCACCTCGTTAAAAGCAATGGCCTGAGCCGAATGCCTGGGCGTGGTGGCCAAAGGAATTGCGGCTCGCACCATTTCCGGGTAGCGGGCGCACCAGGCCAGCACCTGCATGCCGCCCACCGAACCGCCCACCACCGCAAGCAGCCGGGAAATGCCGAGATGGTCGATCAACGCCTTTTGCGCAGTCACCATATCACCGATGGTGACCAGAGGAAACGACACGCCATAGGCCTGACCGGTGGCCGGATTTATCGAGGAAGGCCCGGTGCTGCCCATGCAGCCGCCCAGCACGTTGGCGCAAATAACGAAATAGCGCTCCGTATCAATGGCCTTGCCCGGACCGACCATGATCTCCCACCAACCGGGCTTGGCATCCTCTTTGGTGTAGCAGCCCGCCACATGAGAATCACCGGTGAGCGCATGGACCACAAGGATAGCGTTGTCCTTGGCTGACGAAAGGGTCCCGTGGGTTTCGTAGGCGATGGTCACCGGCCCCAACCGTTCGCCGCTTTCAAGCACCAGCTCGTGGGGTGGCTCACCAAAGGTAAAAAACTGTTTTCGGACCAGGCTGAGGCAAGCGGTGTCCATGGATCAGATCTTCTCCAGGGCCTGGGCGAGATCGTCCATTATATCCTCTACCGCCTCAATGCCCACTGAGAGGCGCACCAGATCAGGGGTGATGGAGAGATTTTTCTTCGGCTCCTCGGCAAAGGAGAGGTACTGGCTGGAATAGGGATGAATGACCAGGCTCTTGCAATCGCCGATGTTCGCCAGATGATAGACCATCTTCAGGCTGTTGATAAAGCGAAAGCAAGCCCCCTGATCCGCCAGACCGAAGGTGAGCATGCCGCCAAAACCTAAGCCGTCGAATTGTTTGTGTGCCACGCTATGCTGTGGATGCTCGGCAAAGCCGGGATAATTCACCCATTGCACCTCGGGACGGGCGGCCAGAAAAGCCGCGACCTTTCCTGCATTGGCCAGATGCCGCTCCATCCGCAGGGCCAGGGTGTCGAGTCCCAGCATGGTCAAATAGGCATGGAGCGGCGCCGCGGTGGTGCCGAAGTTGATATGCAGTTCCCGCCAGACCCGATCAAGATAGGCAAGCTCCCCCTTGCGCTCGACAAAGGGCGCAAAATCAGGAAACCGCTCGCTGCTCCAGTTGAACTTTGCCCCGTCAATAACCACCCCGCCCGCTGCATCGCCGTGGCCGCTGAGATACTTGGTGGTGGAGTGGATAACAACATCCGCCCCCAACTCCAGAGGCCGACACAGGTAGGGAGTGGCCAGGGTGTTGTCAACCAACAGGGGCAACCCGTGATTGTGGGCAAGCTGCGCGGCTCGGGCCAGATCCGGCACATCCATCTTCGGGTTGCCGATGGTCTCAAGATAGAGAAACCGGGTTTTTTCGTTGATCGCCGCTTCCATGGCCGCCAGATCGGTGGATTCGACAAAGCGGGCAGTGATCCCGTATTTTTTGAAGACGTTGGCAAAAAGAACATAGGTGGACATAAAGAGCGAATTGCCGCAGACAAACTCATCCCCGGACCGCAGCAGTGCCAGACAACTGTTGGTAATCGCCGCCATGCCCGAAGACATGAACACCGCGGCGCGCCCGCCTTCCAGGGCGGCTAGCTTCTGCTCCAGTACCCTGTTGGTGGGATTGGTGAGCCGTGCGTAGATATGATCGGTGGTGCGTCCGCCAAAGGTTTCGCTCAGATTTTCCGCTGTCTCATGACAATGGGCGGCGGTCTGAAAAATAGGGGGCAAGGTGGCGCCCTGCCACTCTCCCGGGTTCAGGGCGGCATGAATGACCCGGGTGTTAAAATGCTGTTTTTTTTCTGATTCCATGGCGTTTCTCCGGCGCTCTTGATCTTTGGTGAGAAAAGCTGATTGTTTGGATTTTCCCAACCTTATTTTTCGAACAAACTACCACATTGTGGCAGGAGGTTGGTAGCGAAAAAACGCAGCCCGGTTCTTCATTTTTCACTTTTCATTTTTCAGTCGTCCATCCCGGGTGAAATCCGTCAATTGCCCGATCAGTTCACCATGTATTTTCCCATTGCTCGCCACGACCTCCTCGATATAGGGGATGTATCCTTGCCCGTTGTAGGTTGTCAGCCTGCCCCCGGCCTCGCTCACCAACAGCATTCCAGCCGCGGTATCCCAAGGCTTGAGATTGATCTCCCAGAACCCGTCGGTCCTCCCGCAGGCAAGATAGGCGAGATCAAGGGCCGCAGCCCCGGCCCGCCGCACCCCCTGGCTTCGCGTCACCAGCCGCTTGAGGGCTTCCATCACCCCTTCGACCTCCTGCTCGATGGCATAGGGAAACCCCGTGGCCAACAGAGATTCCTGCAACGTTGCTGCCCCGGAAACATGCATGGGTCGCCCATTGAGCCAGGCACCGCCCCCTTGGCAGGCGCAGAAAAGCTCATCATGCATGGGCGCATACACCACGCCGACCTTGGTGGTCGTACCCTCTGCATAGGCGATGGACACAGCAAAAAACGGAAACCCGTGGGCAAAATTGGTGGTGCCGTCCAGAGGGTCGATAATCCAAACCGGACCATGGGGCAATGTTTCATAGGAGGACTGGGATTCTTCCGCCAGGACACCGATATTCCCCCCCGCTTCCCGCAGGATTTCAAGCACAACCTGCTCCGAGGCTACGTCCGCCTCCGTGACCAGATCAATAACTCCTTTGTGGGTAATCCGGTGGGGCTTGTCGTACAGGTCCCGCAGAACCTCTCCTGCGGCAAGGGCCGCCCTGATTGCCACCTCCAGAATCTTACCCAGACCGGAATCTTTGCAGCCGATGACACACCCGGCAATTCTTTCATCCTCACCCTCGGTTCGCATACGCACCATCTTTTCACCAGAATCAGTTTTGTTATCTTCGGGCCCTTGCCTTGCAAGGCATTCTGCTTCACGCTTGTCCGTCGCTGTCTTTTATTTTCGTTTCTCCGACCCAGGCAACCCTGCTTCAGGCAAATCCCCTTTGCAGGATCAGCCGACTTGCGATACAGTACAAAAAAAATCAGTCGGAGCCAAAGCATCCGACACAAAACCCCCGCTTTTTTCTCCGAGGCAAAAGATCCCTTCCGTGTCTTCCCCTGCAAACAAATGGCCAACTTTTCTTATCGTGGCCACCGGCGTTTTCATGTCCACTCTGGACAGCAGCATGGTGAACATCGCCCTGCCCTTCATCATGAAGGACTTTCACAGTTCACTCAGTGACACCCAATGGGTGGTGATGATCTACCTGCTCACCATCACGGCCTCGCTGCTCTTCTGGGGCCATCTTTCCGACCGGCTGGGACGGGGAAAAATATACACTGCGGGGATGTTGATCTTCGGCCTGGGATCCCTGGCGTGCGCCTACGCTTCATCCCTGGGCTTTCTTGTTTTCGCCAGATTCTGCCAGGCTCTGGGCGCCGCAATGATGATGGCCACCGGCCCCGCAATCATCAAGGAAACCTTCCCCAAGGAACAGTTGGGACGGGGGCTTGGCTTGATAGGCATGGCCGTTTCGCTGGGACTGATGAGCGGTCCCAGCCTGGGGGGATTTCTGCTCGAACTCGCATCCTGGCGCGTCCTGTTCTTTGTCACCGTCCCCCTGGGTCTGGTCTTCGCCCTCCTCGCCATCCGGATATTGCCCGGACCAACCAAACATTACTCCGGCCCGCTTGACTGGATGGGGAGCCTCAGTTGGGCCACGGCCCTTGTCCTGCTGTCCCTGACCCTGACCCATGCCTCCTCAGCCAGCTGGTCAGCCACCCGACTGCTTCTCACCGGAGGTGCCGGCGCGGGAGCTCTGGGATGTTTTATCGCCATCGAAACCCGGCTGCCCTACCCGCTTCTGGCAATGTCGCTCTTCCGCAACCGGCATTTCACCCTGGCCATAATCAGCGCCGTCCTTTCCTTTATGGTCCTTTTTGCCGTGATCCTGCTCGCCCCGTTTCATCTCGACCGGGTTCTCGGCCTGGAACCATCGAAAATAGGCTTGGTCATGCTGGCCATCCCCTCTTCGATCCTGGTGGTCTCTCCCCTGGCAGGCTGGCTTTCCGATTATATCGGCGCACGGATCATCAGCACTCTGGGGCTGGCTGTCTCCACCCTGGGTGTGCTGCTGCTCACCACGATTCAGGCCTCGACCCCACCGCTCATTATTGCCGGACAATTGATGCTGCTTGGCCTGGGTCAGGCGTTGTTTCTTTCACCAAACAGCGCCTCGGTTCTAAGCCACGTGGAAGCCGCCAAAGCAGGTGCTGCCGCCGCACTGCTGGCCACGGCCAGAAACCTGGGCATGCTGCTGGGCATCGCCCAGGCCGCGCTGCTCTTCTCCCTCTCTTTTCGCGAACTGACCAACGGCCTTGATCTGCGAGATTTCCGACCGGAACACACGGAGTCCTTTCTGACCGCCCTGCACGGAACCTTGTTTGGCGC
>JAHJTI010000026.1 GCA_018829945.1 Pseudomonadota bacterium
CTTCGAGGATGTCTCCAAACTTGACCACACCACCGATCTCGCTGACGATGGGAATGGTGTACGGATCCCAGTTGGCAATCAGGGTGTCAGGATCGATGTCTGTTCCTTCCTTGACAAAGATCTGCGCACCATAGTTTATCTGATAGCGTTCCCGTTCACGACCTTGGGCACCGATGATGGACACTGCCGCATTCCGGTTCATAACAACCATGTTTCCGGCAGTATTTTCAACATAGTGCATGTTCTGGAACTGCACGGTTCCGCCATGCTGGCACCGTACTTCCGCCTGCTCAACGCTCCGGCTTGCCGTACCACCGATATGGAAGGTCCGCATGGTGAGCTGAGTGCCTGGTTCACCGATCGATTGGGCGGCGATAATGCCGACAGCCTCGCCCATGTTAACCATGTGCCCACGGCCAAGATCTCGGCCATAACAGGAACTGCATACCCCGCGTCGAGCCTGACATGTAAGCACGGAACGGATCATAACCCGATCAATACCGGCCTGTTCGATTTGTTTAACCTTGTCCTCGGTGATCTCTTCGTTGGCCTCAACAATAACGTCGCCATTAAACGGATCGACAATATCTTCCAGCGCAACACGGCCCAAAATACGATCGCCAACCCGCTGGATCACTTCCCCGCCTTCGAGCAGGGCTTCCATCAAAATCCCGTCCAGGGTCTCGCAGTCCCTCTCGATGATTGTGGCGTCCTGAGCCACGTCAACCAACCGTCTGGTCAGGTACCCGGAGTTAGCCGTTTTAAGGGCCGTATCCGCCAGACCTTTCCGCGCACCGTGGGTGGAAATGAAGTATTCAAGAACGTTCAACCCTTCCCGAAAATTTGCCTTGATCGGGGTCTCGATGATCGCACCGGATGGCTTGGCCATCAATCCGCGCATACCGGCAAGCTGCCGGATCTGATCCCGGCTGCCGCGGGCCCCGGAGTCGGCCATGATATAGATGGAATTGAAGCTGGGGGACTCAACCAGCTTTTTATCCTTGTCGCGGAGGTATTGAACACTCATTTCCTGCATCATCTCGTTGGCCACATCATCCGTGGACCGCGACCAGATATCAACGATTTTATTATATTTTTCACCATCGGTGATCAACCCGTCACGGTACTGCTGTTCAACCTCCATCACCGCACTTTCGGCCTTTGCAAGCCGATCGTCCTTGGTTACTGGAATCATCATATCGTTGATGCAGATGGAAATGGATGCTCTGGTTGAGAACTCATAGCCCATGTCCTTCAGACGATCAGCCAAAATTACCGTGGCCTTGGTACCGGCGTACCGGTAGGTGTGATCAATAAGCTTGGCCAGTTGCTTTTTACCCATCACCTGATTTACATGGCTAAACGGCACATTCTCTGGAAGAAGTTCGCCGAGCAGCACCCGACCCACCGTGGTTTCCACAAACTCCGCCTGACGCCGCACCCGAATTTTGGCCTGCAGGTGTACGGCTCCATGATCATAGGCCATACGTACCTCATCAGGAGAGCTGAAAGCCTTGCCCTCGCCTTCAGCAAAAAGACGTTCGCGGGTCATGTAATACAGACCGAGTACAATATCCTGGGAAGGAATAATGACCGGTTCGCCATGCGCCGGAGACAGGATATTATTGGTGGACATCATCAGAACCCGGGCTTCCATCTGCGCCTCAACTGTAAGAGGCACATGCACGGCCATCTGATCGCCGTCAAAATCGGCGTTGAACGCCGCGCAGACCAACGGATGCAACTGAATGGCCTTGCCTTCAATGAGCACGGGCTCAAAAGCCTGCATGCCAAGACGATGCAGAGTAGGCGCACGGTTCAGCATGATAGGATATTCCTTGACCACGTCGTCAAGAACATCCCAAACCTCTTTGGTCCCTTTCTCCACCATTTTCCTGGCGCTCTTGATGGTCGTTACATAACCAAGCATTTCCAGTTTGTTGTAGATAAAAGGCTTAAAGAGCTCCAGGGCCATTTTCTTCGGCAGTCCGCACTGGTGGAGCCTAAGGTGCGGTCCAACCACGATGACGGTACGACCGGAATAGTCCACCCGTTTTCCGAGCAAATTCTGACGAAAACGCCCCTGTTTGCCCTTGAGCATGTCGGAAAGCGATTTCAGCGGTCGCTTGTTGGGCCCGGTGATAACCTTGCCGCGTCGACCATTGTCAAAAAGGACATCCACCGCTTCCTGCAACATCCGCTTTTCGTTACGAATGATGATCTCCGGGGCATCCAGTTCCAACAACCGCTTCAAACGATTGTTCCGGTTGATTACTCGACGGTACAGGTCATTCAGGTCGGAGGTGGCAAAACGCCCCCCTTCCAAAGGGACCAAAGGCCGCAAATCGGGAGGAAGAACCGGGATAACATCAAGTATCATCCAATCCGGCTTGTTGCCGGACTCATGAAATGCCTCAACAACATTAAGCCGCTTGGCCAATTTCTTGCGTTTGGCCTCGGAACCTGTTTCTTTCATCTCCTGGCGAAGAACTTTGGACAAGGACTCAAGATCAAGTTTCTGCATCATGTCCTGAATAGCTGCCGCGCCGATGCCAACGGAAAACTTGCCGGGGAAATCTTCTTTTGCCTGCCGGTAACCCTCTTCGGTCAGCAAGGAGCCCACAGAAATAGAAGGCTCATCGGAAGCGGTGACCGCATAGGAGTCAAAATAGAGAACCTTTTCCAGTTCTTTCAGAGTCATGTCGAGGATATTGCCGATTTTGCTGGGCAGACTCTTGAGAAACCAGATATGGGCGACAGGCGCGGCCAGTTCAATATGCCCCAGCCTTTCCCGCCGAACCTTTGACTGGATAACCTCAACTCCGCATTTCTCACAGACAACGCCACGGTGCTTCATGCGCTTGTATTTGCCGCAATTGCATTCGTAATCCTTTACCGGGCCAAAAATCTTGGCGCAAAACAGCCCTTCACGTTCCGGTTTAAAGGTCCGATAATTAATGGTCTCCGGTTTTTTAACCTCACCATGAGACCAGTCACGAATTTTTTCCGGAGAAGCCAGAGAGATTCGCACCGCATTAAATTTTAACGGTCCTTTCGGATTGGAAAAAAAGCTGAAAAGTTCTTCCACGGCAGCACCTTTATCTATGTTGAATAATCAAATCACTTCGACGGCAATATACTCTGGACCTAATTTTCCGGCTTTTCGTCAAGCAGCTCCATATCCAGACACAGTCCCTGGAGTTCCTTCACCAAAACATGGAAGGATTCCGGCAACCCTGCCTCCAGAAAATTATTGCCTTTCACGATCCGCTCGTATGTCCTTGTTCTACCGCCTACATCGTCAGACTTGACTGTTAAAAATTCCTGCAAAGTATATGCCGCACCATACGCTTCCAATGCCCAAACCTCCATTTCACCAAGACGCTGTCCACCGAACTGCGCCTTGCCGCCAAGAGGCTGCTGGGTAACCAGCGAATACGGCCCTGTGGAACGTGCATGGATTTTATCATCAACCAGATGATGGAGTTTGAGGATATACATGGTGCCGACGGTTACTTGGTTGTCAAATTTTTCTCCGGTCAACCCGTCATACAAAGTGGCCTGCCCGACCTCGTCCATGCCGGCTTCAACCAGCAGGCTTCGGATTTCACTTTCATGGGCACCGTCAAATACCGGAGTGGCCATATGCAGGCCCGAACCCATGCGCCTGGCAACTACCAACAGATCATCATCCGACAACCCGTCAGTCAAGCGGGCATATTCCTCTTTGGAATATACTTTTGCCAGCTTTTCCTTCACTGCGGCAACCTGTTGCTGATCGGCAAGATGCTGAATCTGCTGGCCGAGTCTTTTGGCCGCCAGACCAAGATGCACCTCCAACAACTGACCCACGTTCATTCGAGAGGGAACGCCCAACGGATTCAAAACGATATCCACTGTGGTGCCGTCGGCAAAAAATGGCATGTCCTCTTCGGGCATGATTCGGGAAACAACACCCTTGTTTCCGTGACGTCCCGCCATCTTGTCGCCCACAGACAGCTTGCGCTTGGTGGCAACATAGACCTTGACCATACGGATAACTCCGGGAGGCAGGTCATCTCCTTTCTTGAGTCGAGTGATACGTGCCTCATAGCGGTCCCGCACCAGTTTCACCTGGCTTTCGTACCGCTCGAAAAGAAGCGTCACTTCGCCTTCGAACTTATCTTTTTCGGAAAAATCAATCCCCTTGATGGCAGAAAGAGACATGCGCTCAATCACTTCGCGGGAGATCTTCTTGCCCTTGGCAATCAGAGCCTCGCCCTTCTTGTCCTTGATCGCATTTTTCGCGGTCTTTCCGTCAAGAAGATCGGCAAGACTATTGCGAACTCCTTTTTTCAGGCAATTGACCTCGTCCTCCATATCCCGCTCGAGGGTCTTGATCTCGAACTCGTCGATGGCCAGGGTGCGTTCATCCTTCTCCACTCCCTTGCGGGAAAAGACCTTTGCGTCAATAACCACCCCTTCAGCACCGGGTGGGACGCGCAGGGAGGTATCTTTTACATCCCCGGCCTTTTCGCCGAAAATGGCGCGCAACAATTTTTCTTCCGGAGAAAGCTGGGTTTCACCCTTGGGGGTTACCTTACCCACCAGAATATCTCCGGACTTAATCTCAGCCCCGATACGGATAACTCCGGACTCGTCGAGATTGCGCAACGCTTCCTCGCTGACATTGGGAATATCGCGGGTGATTTCCTCCTTGCCCAGCTTGGTGTCACGGGCAACGGTCTCAAACACCTCAATGTGCAGTGATGTATAAGTGTCCTTTTTCAGCATTTTCTCGCTGATCAGGATGGAATCCTCAAAGTTGTATCCCCGCCAAGGCATGAACGCGATGGTCACGTTCTTGCCCAGGGCAAGTTCGCCCTGATCACAGGCCGGGCCATCGGCAAGAATATCGCCCTTTTTCACGCGCAGACCGGGATTTACCAGGGGCCTTTGCGTAAAACAGGTGCTCTGATTCGATTTTTTATATTTCTCAAGACGATAAATCCCTATGCCGGTGGTAAAGCCGTCCGTTCCCGGTTTGTCGTAACGGACAACCACCCGGTTGGCGTCAACTTCTTCCACAACACCATCGCCTCCGGCCAACAAACAGACACCGGAATCCTTGGCCACGGTCAGCTCAAGACCGGTTCCGATCAACGGCGCCTCCGGCCGCAAAAGGGGAACGCCCTGTCGTTGCATGTTGGAACCCATCAGGGCCCGGTTCGCGTCATCATTCTCGAGGAAAGGAATCAGAGAAGCGGCAACACTCACCAACTGGTTGGGGGAAACATCCATCTGCGTTACAGCATCAGCTTCGGTGGAAAGAACCTCGCCGTCCTGTCGGGCAATAAGAACGTCCGGGATAATCTTTCCCTTACCGTCAAGCTCGGTCTTTGCCTGGGCAATGACATGCTCCTGTTCATCCAGAGCTGTCATGTAGGAAATTTCTTTTGTCGCCTTCCGATTTTTAACGTTCCGGTACGGGGTCTCGACAAAACCGAATTCGTTGACCCGGGCATAGGTTGCAAGTGATACGATAAGACCGATGTTCGGACCCTCAGGTGTTTCAACAGGACAAATACGTCCGTAATGGGTCGGATGAACATCACGCACCTCAAACCCTGCCCGCTCGCGGGAAAGCCCGCCCGGTCCAAGTGCGCTCAACCGGCGTTTATGCGTCACCTCGGACAAGGGATTGGTCTGGTCCATGAACTGGGAAAGCTGGCTGGTGCCAAAAAATTCCTTGATCGCAGCAGTAATTGGCTTGGGATTAATCAGGTCATGGGGCATCAGGGCCTCAACTTCCTGAATGCTCATCCGCTCGCGAATTGCGCGCTCCATGCGGACAAGCCCCATGCGGTACTGGTTTTCCACCAATTCACCCACCGTACGAACCCGACGATTGCCAAGATGATCAATGTCATCAATGGGTCCCTGGCTGTCTTTAAGACGAACCAGATACCGTACCGCCAGCATGATGTCGTCCTTGGTCAGGGTGCGGTGCTCAATATCGGTGTTCACGCCCAACCGGGCATTTATTTTAAAGCGACCGACCTCGGAGAGATCATAGGTGTCGGCGCTGAAAAACAAATTCTCAAAAAAGGCCAAGGCGATCTCGTGGGTTGGGGGGCTGCTGGGCCTCAGTCTGCGATATATTTCAAGCAACGCCTCTTCCGGGGTATTCACTTTGTCCAGAGACAGAGTCTTACGGAAAGAGTCGGAAACAGAAATGCCGTCGATAAAAAGAAGTTCAAATCCGGAGACCTTCGCCGCGATTATCTCGTCAAGCATGGTCTCGGTCAGTTCCGTATTGCAGGGAAAAATGACCTCGCCGGTTTTTGGGGTCACTATGTCGTGGGCCAAAAACTTGCCAATCAGACTCTCCGCTTCGATGTCAAAATGAGTAACACCTGCCTCAAAAATTTTCTTGGCCAGGACTTTGCCGATCTTTCGGCCTCCCTTGGCAATAACTTCTCCGGTTTTCGGATCAATTATGTCATGGGTCACCCGTTGTCCGGCCATGACATCGGGGGAGAATTCTTTCTTGAATTTTTTACGACTTACGGAGATTTTTTCCGTGTCGTAATAGTAGCGCAATAATTCATCGCCACTGTAGCCAAGAGCCTTGAGCAGAGTTGTCACCGGAAATTTTCGGCGACGGTCGATACGGACGTACAGGATATCCTTGGCGTCAAATTCAAGATCAATCCAGGAACCACGCACAGGAATAATCCTGGCCGAATAGAGAAGCTTGCCGCCGGAATGGGTCTTTCCGCCGTCATGGCTATAGAAAAGACCGGGCGAACGCTGCAACTGGCTCACGATGACTCTTTCGGTGCCGTTAACAACATAGACTCCGGTTTTGGTCATCAACGGCATGCTGCCCAGATAAACAGCCTGCTCTTTGATATCCCGGATATTCTGCACACCGGTTTCGGCATCGGTATCAAAAGAAACAAGGC
>JAHJTI010000027.1 GCA_018829945.1 Pseudomonadota bacterium
ACCCCGCTGAAAAGATCCGTAACATTGACAACACTGAAAATTTTCGAAAGAAGCTTCATCCGCAAAATTCGCCCCTGTTGGGAATCGATCTGTAAATACCCCTCTTTCCAGTTGTCCAACACCCCATCCAGGCGGCCATTTAATGAAAATTCCCCTTCAATGATATCCTGCGGATAGCCAAGACAGGGCAGAACTGTTTCAAACCTGGGCGGAATGGGACAAGCGGTGCTCAGGGCAAAATGGGTCTGGCCAAGTTCTGGCGTGGAAAACCATTCGCCGGTAGTGTCCAGACAGCAGAGGCTGCCATTGGTTATAAGCGCGGAGAATCTCCACTGGGGATGAATCCTGATTTCTCCCTGCAACGGCTGCCAAACCAGAGTGGAAGGGCCAGTTACTCCCGGTTTTTGGGCAGAAGTGAACTCATCCACATCAAAGACCACGGTGCCGGTAACATTCCAGGGAGATATCCGTTGGCTTTCACCGGAAGCAGATGGAGCGTTGCTCTTCTCCCTGAGGCGCTTCAGGGTATCCTGAAAATCAAGCAGCGTCTTTTTAGAGAGAGCCGGAGAAGTTACATCGAGTTTCAAGGCAAGCCCGTTGGCGACCCGGGAGATCAAACCGCTGACCACTGCGGATTCCTTGTCGTTAAAGACACAGGCCAACCGTTTAACCATAAGATCCTTGCCGATTCCCGCAAGTCGAAGCTCCTTAATATCGACAAAACGCTCAGCCTCTTCGTCAAGAAACCAGCGCAGGTTCTGGGCCTCAATCTGCCCGGTAAAAGCTACTTTGTTCGGGTCCTGCGGCAGATAGAGCTGGAAATCCCCTGCTATTTTGCCTTGCAGTAAATTTTTCCTATCGAGCAACTGATCAACGGTTTTCTTGGACAACTCCCCCTTCCACGAAAAGAGAAAGTTTTCCTGGGTGGTATCCAGAAAATCCAATTTGATAGAAGCATCTTCCTTCCCGTTATACACACGGGCCGCCATCTTGAGAGGTTTGCCCTTGCTCAGTTCAAGGGAAAAATCGGCTCGGGGAGGGGTGAATAGTACAGTCTCCGGGCGGATCAAACCTTTGATAGAAGTTTTTTCCTCCTGCAGGTCGACCTGCAGAGACTCCAACAGAAAAGGAAGACGCGGGAAAAGGGCGGGGGAAATAAGATGTTTCCCCTTAAGCCATTGCCCCAAGCCATGACCCACCTTTCCTTTCAAGGAAATTTTTCCGCGCAAAGCAGAAAAAGTCTGGTGGGCCAGGGAAGCGCTCAGGGTGAACGAGTCGCCAAAAATGGATCCTGTGGCCTCGGAAAGCGTGATCTCCTTGTTCGACACATGCCCTTTTCCCTGTTTTATCCGGATCTGTTCCGGAAGAAAGGGTGTCTCAACACCGAGATTGTGGACAATAAAATCAGCTTCCGCTTTCCACTGTTTCGGTTCTGACGCCTTGCCTGAGATTGTTGTGTTTCGCAGTTCTATACTGCCATCCGCCCTGGTGATATTTTCGTGCAGAGCGCCGCTTATTTCCTTGAAATAGGTGAGATTTTCCTTTTCAAGGTCTTTTGCGGCCAGTACTGCGTCAAGCTGCGTTACATCAAGAAAAACATCATCCGGCCATCGCACCTGCCCGGCTGTCTTTTTCACGACATGGGGGCCATATGTTCCCCGCACGTTCTTCCATTGCAGCATGGGCGGGGCAATAGTCATCCCCCCGCCATCGACAACGAAATCAAAGGCCATCGGCGCATAACGTCCCTTGCCCTGCATGGAGGTAACTTCTAGATTTACCTTGAAATCTTTCAGGTGATCCCCAAGACGAAGGTGCCCGGTCGCTCGACCCGAGACATCATTAAACTGAACCAGTTCGTCCAGAAAAGGCTGGTATACGACGAGTCGTTGCAGAACTCCCGGGAGTTCCGCCAGATCGGCATCCAGATCAACGTCCAGCTTGAAAGTAAAATCGTCGTCCGGCAGACCCAGAATCAGGTGGCCATTCTTCCCCCTGCTGTTGCCCATCTGCGCCTGTTCGCCATCCACAATGAGCAGACCATCTTCGATCCGAATCTTTCCCTTGGTATTGGTCAGAACCAACCCACCCTCCGGAATCTTGATGGTGGCGTCAATCTCTTCGGCGGTGATATGCATGTTGCGCACGTATTCAAAATCAGCCGTCGTTCCTTTAAAGCTGTAGCTGGCCTTGCCGACCGTGCCGGCCTGCACAATTTCCCCTATCTCTTTAACAATCTCGTTCTCCCCCCACATTGCGAGGACAGCTGCGCGAATCCTGGTCATATCAAGATCCTCGCCCTTGAGATCGATCTGCCACAGGGGCGCGGAGCCTGCTTCTCCAGCGCCGGAACGCCGAACCGTACCGGCGATCTTCAACCCCGGGTCGCGCATTTCAAATTCATTGACCGTCAGCAGCAGGTCGTCTCCATTTTTGGCAAAAGCCAAATCGAAAACACCGCAGTTCAGCAGAATTTTTTTATCCTTGGGAAACGCCAGCAAACAAGGGGAATCACCCACAATTTTGCCGCTGATTGCATCAACTCCTTTCCCTTCGATAGTACCGGTAAGATTGAGCGGAGAATCGGCAGGCACCAGTTTTCCCTGGGCAAAGGAATGGAAAACTTTGTGCAGGTTGAAATTTCGACAGGAAAATTTTATGCGGTAGGAATCATCCTCGCGAAGATATTTTCCGGATACGGCAAGCCGCTCTCCATCCGCTGGTTTGCCGGAAAGATCAAATTTGATGGCGGCAAGAGTTATCGCCAAGCTGCCGTTTACGGCTTTCATCGAAAAATCTTTGCTGTGGAGAATGGGCCACTGGGTATTGGGAGCAACTTCCAGGACACCGTTGCGGATCACGACCTTCAGCCCGGCAAGATCCGGGTCCGGGGGCTTGGAAAGCAGGGTCGGAAACTTCTCAACCCTGACCTTAGGGTTTACAAGCAGTATCCTGCCGATTCGGATCTGGCCGCGGAGCATGGCCCACCAATCCGGATACACCTTGATCTGGGGCGCGGTCAGCGCGGTATCCTCGCTGGTAAAACGGGTATCACGCAGATTCATGTGGGGAAGGGGCAGCCAGACCCATTCAAGGCGCTCGGTATGCAGAGTGCCCTCCATTCTGGCATTTACCTGGTCACTCATCCGCGTTTTGAGCGCATCAAGGTCAATGAAGTGCGGGAGCAGCAAAATCGGTCCTACAATCCCTAGCAGTAAAAGAACAACGCAGGAAAGGATGATCTTGGTTCTAAGACGCAGGCTGGATATTCGTGACAGGTTCATATAGTATTAAGGCTGGGCCGCTTGCGACCGACATCTGGCTGGAAAGGAGTGCGAACTGGAATGAATACTACCCATGACAGATCACCAAAACATCAAGTGGAATAGTAGCATAACTTGTCAGCCCTATAAATTGATTTCCTTTGCTTTACAAAACTATATTCAAGAAAAGTCTTCTTGGCGTTATTCCAGGCAACCCGCAGGAGGCAACGGGATTTTTCGTCAGATTTACCTTGTCAGTTCATGCGCAATGGCGTAATTTCTCTGAAAATTCAAGCACAGGCAGACAAGATATATGACACAGTTACGCATCGGAGTTATCGGGGTAGGGTATCTCGGCAAATTTCACGCCCAGAAATACATGGCCATGCCCGAAGTGGATCTGGTTGGGGTGGCGGATGTAAACCCGGCCTACGCCGCAGCTGTCGCCGGAACCTGCAACACCAAACCCTTTGCCGATTACCGGGATCTGCTCAAGCAGGTCGATGCGGTGAGCGTGGTGGTGCCCACCAGCCTGCACCATGAAGTTGCCACTGCTTGTCTGCTGGCCGGGGTGGATGTCATGCTGGAAAAGCCCATGACCACCACCCTGGCCGAGGCTGATGCGCTTATCGCCCTGGCAGATGAAAAAAAGCGAATCCTGCAGGTCGGTCACATAGAGCGGTATAATCCGGCAGTGCTGGCCATGGCCGAACACCTCACCCAGCCGATTTTTATCGAGTCGCACCGAATCCATGTCTTTAAGCAACGGGGACTTGATGTCGATGTGGTGCTCGACCTGATGATCCACGATATCGACATCGTCTTAAGCCTTGTCAAATCACCCATAGCCTCCATGCATCCGGTGGGAATGCCGGTTTTCACCCAGACCACGGATATCGCAAATGTCCGGTTGATTTTTGAAAACGGCTGTACCGCCAACCTCACAGTGAGCCGCGTTTCCCGGGAAAATATCCGGCGGCTCCGCGTTTTTCAGCCGCATTCTTTCGTGGCGGTCGATTACGGCAAGAAAGAAATCACCGTGATTCGTCCCGGCAAGGAATTGGACGCAAACGGCATGCCCCAAGAAGAAGTCATAAGTTCCTGCTACCTTCAGGAAGACGCTCTGGAAATGGAGTTGATGGACTTTACCAAGAATGTCCGAAACCGGACCCAGCCCATGGTTTCCGGCAGGGAAGGACGACTGGCCCTTGCCGTGGCCCAGGAGATCATGGCCCGAATCAAGGAACATGCCGACACCCATCGTCAGCTGTTCACCGGCTGAGAACGGAAAACCATGCCGGATATAAACAGTCCCCGGATTATGATTGTGGCCGGCGAAGCATCAGGCGACATGCATGGCGCCCGGCTCATCGCCGCTCTCAAGGAGCAGGCTCCCGAGGCGCAAATCTGCGGTATCGGCGGGCCTGAACTGACACGTCAGGGAGTGGAAATCCTCTACGACTCATCCCAACTGGCAGTGGTCGGCATCGTCGAAGTAATCAGCCATCTCAGTTTTATCCGTGAAGCCTTACGTACCCTCGAAAATCGCCTCAAGGATCAACAGCCCGATCTGTTGATCCTTATCGACTATCCCGACTTCAATCTGATCATGGCCAAAAAAGCCAAACGGCTCGGCATCCCTGTTTTTTACTACATCAGCCCCCAGGTCTGGGCTTGGCGCAGCGGCCGGGTAAAGACCATCAAGAAGCTGGTGGATCGTATGGCTGTAATACTTCCTTTTGAGCAGGAATTTTACCGCAAACGCGGAATGGCGGTTGATTTTGTCGGCCATCCTCTGATGGACTCGGTGCGCACAACCCGGACACGGGAAGATTTTCTACAAAGCCTTGGCATCGCCCCGGAAAGCACGGTCATCGGTATCCTGCCCGGCAGCCGGAAACGTGAGATCGCCGGCATGCTCCCGATTTTTCTGCAAGCGGCAAAACACATGAAAGATCAGCTTGTCAAACCGGTCTTTCTCCTGCCGCTGGCTCCCACGTTGTGCGAGGATGATCTCATGGCCAACGGCCTTGCTGAAACCGGAGTCGAGGTAAAGGTGATCCGGGAGGACCGCTATGATCTCATGGCCGCTTGCGAGGCAGTGATGGCTGCCTCGGGCACGGTTTCCCTCGAGCTGGCAATTTTGAATGTGCCCATGGTTATCTCCTATCGGGTTTCACCGCTCACCTATTTTCTGGGCCGTCGCCTGATCAAGGTTCAATATGCCTCGCTGGTCAATCTTGTGGCCGGACGGGAAGTGGTGCCGGAGCTGCTGCAGGACGATGCTGTTCCAGGTAAAATCGCCGGCGCCACCGTCCGCCTTGTTTCAAACCAGACGGAACGTACTCTGCATCTTAACGGACTGGCGGAAGTTCGGGAAAAGTTGGGTGGGGCAGGGGCATCGGCTAAAGCGGCGGAGTTGGCCCTTGCAACGATCAGGGAAAATGAAGAGTAAGAAATAAATCAGATATGGCCGAAGAGGTCTTTATCCCTGGGCAACCTGTCTGATCGCCTCGTAGAGCACGATGCCAGCGGCCATGCCCAGATTGATGCTGCGGATGTTGGGATTGGACATTGGGATGGTGGCGCAACGATCCCGGTAGAGATCGATGATCTCCTCGGGCAACCCTTTGGTCTCGCGGCCGAAAACCAGATAGTCGCCAGGCTGGTAGCACACTTCGGTATATGGTCGCTCCACCTTGGTGGTAAAAAAGTGCAACCGCAGCTCGTCCTGAGCTGCGAGAAACTCCTCAAAGCTGTCCCAATAACGGATATCGACAAACTTCCAGTAGTCGAGACCGGCACGTTTCAGATGTTTATCATCCGTGGAAAAACCAAGAGGGCGGACCAGATGCAGAACAGTGTCCGTGGCCCCGCATAACCGGGCGATACTCCCGGTGTTTGGAGGGATTTCCGGCTCGACCAGAACGATATGGAAAGAAGCAGGGGAGGGCAAGGACTAGAGCATGGAGATCGGATTGTTCCGGGTCACCACCACGTTTTTCACCAGAATGATCTTGGGATCATCAAGACTTCTGGCCAACTGGGTAAGCGACTGAAACTCCTGACGAAACTGGACCAACTGGGTTCCGGCCAATTGGGAACGCGGCCGAAATTTCACATTGAATGGGTTTGCAAACACACCGTTCTGCGCCATCCGGTAATCAAGATGCGGACCGGTGGAGAAGCCGGTGGAGCCGACATAACCGATGATCTGTTTTTGATAGACCTTGGCACCGGCTTTAATATTACTGGCAAATCGGGAAAGATGCCCATAGTAGGTCTTGTAGCCGCCGCCATGATCAAGAATGATCTGCTTGCCGTATCCGCCTTTCCAGCCGGCGAAATTCACCCTGCCGTCAGAAGTGGCCATGATCGGGGTGCCTGTGGGCGCAGCAAGATCAACACCAAGATGCGGACGCACAATATTCAGGACAGGATGGTAGCGATTATAGGAAAAACCTGATGAAACTCGCGCCATGGGCACTGGGGAACGGATGAATGATTCGCCGAGTTCGTAGCCTTTCTGGTCGAAATACGCGTTCACCCCGTTGCCCCGATCAAAATAAAAGGCCTCAAGCGGCCCGACTTCCTTGCTGTCGTAACGCGCGACCAGAATCTTGCCGTAGCCGACAAACTGGTTATCCTTGTAGTATTTTTCAAAAACAAGCTCAAAGGTGTCTCCAAACCTGGTCTCGGTGTTGAAATCGATCTTTGAGGCAAATATATCGGCAAAACTATAGACGAGCCTGGGATCTTCGCGAAAGGCGGAAAGCGCTGCAAAAAGCGACGACTCAACCTTGCCCTGCACTTTGATGGTACGGCAATCAAGGGAAACATCAAGTTTTTTGGCCCGGTATGAAC
This sequence comes from Pseudomonadota bacterium, assembly GCA_018829945.1. Taxonomy (GTDB): domain Bacteria; phylum Desulfobacterota; class Desulfobulbia; order Desulfobulbales; family Desulfurivibrionaceae; genus Thiovibrio. Next base: position 7,128 of record JAHJTI010000027.1, read on the forward strand.
CCTCGGCAGTGCGTTCGATCGCATGAATATCCAGAGGGCCTGATTCGTAAAGGCATTTGACCAGCCCGCCATCGTCATCAAGAGTAAGGGTGTACCGGTCGTTCGGCTTCATGTCCCGAAAATTCACCACGCCCTCAAATGCGGAGATCACCGACTGCCGCACCTCTTCTTCAACCCCGTTGGAGCGGAAGGAAGATGTCAACGAATCTCCCGGACGTATCTCCCCGACAATCTCTCGAACGTTGGGCAAAAATTCCTCGGTTTCTCCGGCAGCGTACGTATTGACTCCAGGCGCTTCCGGGATGGGATTTCCATCAACCGCATACAGAAAAAAAGCGACAACCAGGGCGAGGGAAACACCGATGGTGAGAAAATGCGAGGTGTTCAAGAAAAAAACCAGATGCCTTTTCGTGCTGTTGCGGAAGCGAGAAACCCCACGGGAAATGGCTGTGAGGCACGGCGGACAGAATCGGGAAAGTACAGCCTTGCACGTCTTGCGAAAAACAGAGGAGATGTTGATTTCTTTTGCCATTAAAACTCTATTCCATAAAGATTTATGCGGACACTCACGCATCCATCTGGACAATACACTGGATAAACATCTATTATGTAGCAAAATCGGGCAGGTATTACAAGTTTCTTTTGCTTTTTTTTTATATTTATTGATTCGTCATAATCCAGGATGAAAATGTTGTCCAAGCAATTTGTTCGGTTGAAAAAAAAATAAAATTGTTGCACACTGCAATTTCGGGATTTTTCCGGCCCCAACAATTACGGGGCCGGAAATTTTTTTTAGACACTCGCCTTACGGTGTTTTTCAATATTTCATCTCAGGAGCAGCAGGGAGCAATGGCGTTAATCGTACAAAAATTCGGCGGAACCTCAGTGGCTAACCCGCAAAAAATCAAGGCGGTGGCCGAACGGGTCATGGGTTACAGCCGCAAAGGACACAGGATGGTTGTCGTCCTCTCGGCCATGGCCGGAGAAACCAACCGTTTCGTCGATCTGGCCAACCAGATGCAGGCCATTCCCGACCCCCGTGAAATGGACATGCTCCTGGCCACCGGCGAACAGGCAACCATCGCCCTTTTCGCCATGGCGGTCAAGGACGCCGGGCTTGACGCGATCTCGCTTCTGGGCGATCAGGTGAAAATTACCACCGACCGGATGCATACCAAGGCCAGAATTCACACAATCGACCCGGATCTGATCAACCGCCACCTTGACGCCGGTAAAATCGTCGTTGTAGCCGGTTTTCAGGGAGTCACCGAGGATGGCGACATTACTACCCTGGGCAGGGGCGGCTCCGACACCACGGCCGTTGCCCTGGCCGCCGCTCTGAAAGCCGACGAGTGCGAGATATACACCGATGTGGAAGGGGTGTTCACCACCGACCCCAACATCTGCTCCACCGCCAGAAAAATAGACCGTATTTCCTACGATGAAATGCTTGAACTGGCCAGTCTCGGTGCCAAGGTATTGGACATCCGCTCGGTCGGTTTTGCCAAACGATACAAAGTGCCTGTCCATGTTCGTTCCACTTTCACGGAAACCGAAGGGACCTGGGTAGTAGAGGAGGATAAAGAAATGGAATCGAATCCGGTATCCGGAGTTACCTGCACCAAAAACGAAGCACGCATCACCATCGCCAAGGTCCCCGACGTACCCGGCACCGCCTCGAAGATTTTCAATCCGATCACCAGCGAAGGCATCGTGGTGGATATGATCATCCAGAATACCCGCGACGGCGCTCTCACGGACATGACCTTCACCGTACCCCGTACGGATTACAAGAAAACCATGCAGATCATGGATCGGATCGTAGCCGAAATCGGCGCCGAGGGTGTGACCGGCTCCGAAAACATTGCCAAGGTTTCCATTGTCGGGGTAGGCATGCGCAACCATGCAGGCATTGCCTCCACCATGTTCAGGGTGCTGGCGCAGGAAGGGATCAATATCCTGATGATCAGCACTTCGGAGATCAAAGTCTCCTGTGTCATCGAGGAAAAATATACCGAACTTGCGGTTCGGGCCCTGCATGACGCCTTCGGGCTTGAAAAAGGCAACTAACTTATGGCACATCCAGTCGCTATCTACGACACCACCCTGCGTGATGGAACCCAGGCCGAGAATTTCAACCTCTCGGTTGAGGACAAACTGCGCATCACCCTGAAGTTCGACGAATTCGGAATCGACTTCGTCGAAGGCGGCTGGCCGGGATCTAACCCAAAAGATGCGGAATACTTCAAAGAAATCCGCAACTATGATCTCAAGCACACCAAGGTTACGGCCTTCGGTTCCACCCGACTCTTTGCCAATCCGGCGGAGCAGGATGGTAACCTCAATGCCCTGATCGCCGCAAAGACCCCCGGAATCACCATCTTCGGCAAAACCTGGGACATCCATGTTCACGACGCCCTGCGTATCGAACTGGCTGACAACCTGCTGATTATCGAGGAATCGCTCAAGTACCTGCGGCCCCATGTCCAGCATCTCATCTACGATGCCGAGCATTTTTTCGACGGCTTCAAGGCCAACCCGGAATACGCCCTTGCCACCCTGGATCGAGCAATTGCCGGTGGAGCCGACTGTTTGTGCCTGTGCGAGACCAACGGCGGCACCCTGCCCACAGAGCTTTCCGAAATCATCCAAGCGGTGAAAGCGCATCTCAAGGCGAAAAAATCCACAATCGCATTCGGCATCCATGCCCATAACGATGCAGAATGCGCGGTGGCCAATTCCCTGATCGCCGTTTCATTAGGCGCCACGCAGGTGCAGGGCACGGCCAACGGCTTTGGTGAGCGATGCGGCAACGCCAATCTCACCTCGATCATGCCGGCCCTCGCATTGAAAATGGATTACGAGTTTACCGCCTCGGCAAATCTGCACCGGCTCACCGAGGTTTCCCGGTTTGTCTCCGAACTGGCCAATCTCTCCCCCAACAAATACCAGGCTTACGTTGGGCAGTCTGCCTTTGCCCACAAGGGCGGCATCCATGTCAGCGCCGTGCAGCGCAACCCCCTGACCTACGAGCACATGGTGCCGGAAAAGGTGGGCAACGTGCGGCGGGTGCTGATTTCGGATCTTTCAGGGAAAAGCAATGTGCTGGTCAAGGCGAAGAAGTTCGGTCTGGATATGGACAGCAAGGATCCGGTGGTCAGCGCCATTGTCAAGGAGTTGAAGGATCTCGAGAATCAGGGTTTTCAGTACGAAGGGGCTGAGGCCTCTTTCGAGCTGCTCATGCGTCGCGCCATGGGAACTCCGAAAAAGTATTTCGATCTGCATGGCTTTCGGGTGATCAGCCAGAAATCTCCGGACGGCGTGCTCCAGGAAGAAGCCACCATCCGTTTGGCCGTCGGCGGCGAAGAGGTGCATACCGCAGCCCTTGGCAACGGCCCGGTCAACGCGCTGGATAAATCGCTCCGCAAAGCGCTCACCCAGTTCTATCCGAATCTCAAGGAAATGGAACTGCAGGATTATAAAGTGCGGGTGCTGGCCAGCGAACACGGCACCGAGGCCAGAGTGAGGGTGCTGATCGAATCCCGCGATCAGGACTCCATGTGGGGCACGGTGGGGGTTTCTCCGGATATCATCGAAGCAAGCTGGCAGGCCCTGGTGGACAGCATCACCTACAAACTCATGAAGGATGAACGGAACAAGCAATGATACCGGGAAAAAGGACCTGCGCCCTTTGGTGCTCGTCCTTTTCGCCCTGTGCATCCTGATCGCTGCCGCATATCGCGCGGGTTGGTTTTCCGTTCTGCCGGAACAACAACCCGCCGCACCCTCAAAGCTTGTCTGGTGGGATGGCTCCCTTGCCACCGGGCTCTACCGGGTACCGGCTGATTCCGTGTACCCGAAAAGTGATGGACAGGCACAATCCGAACCAGCTCTCACCCAAGAAAACCGATCTACGGACTCCCCTCCAGCCAGACTGGCCCCCCTTTTTTTCAAACCCATCCCCATCAACCAGGCCGATGAAGAACTGCTGACCACCATTCCGGGAATCGGTCCGGCATTTGCCAAAAGAATTATTGAGTTTCGCGAGCAGCACGGCAGGATCACCGCCATTGAGGAACTGGACGCGGTGAAGGGGATCGGTCCGGCCAAGCTGAAGATACTCAAGGCCAATCTCACCGTTGATTAAACGTCATAATAAAGCAGGTGCTTCGACAAACTCAGCACGAACGGAAGTGCAGACAACATAACTGTCAAGATGTGCCGTTCGCCCTGACTGTCAAGATGTGCCGTTCGCCCTGAGCCTGTCGAAGGGGATTTTTTGAGCACATCAAGAAGCCGCTACGCCCCAAAAAGCCGCCCCTGAACCAAGCATCTCCCCAGCTCCCGGTACACCTCCAGAAACCGCTCCCGGTCAGGACTTTTGCCAAGCGCCCGTATAATTCGCCGGGACAACGGCCCCTGCGCAAGCATGCTTTCCACGCAATGCTGAACAGCATGCCCAGCCTCAGCCAACTCCTGAGCACAATCCGAGGCCAGTTCCCGCCACAATTCCCCGGCGGTCATGGCTGTTTTTCCCCCTTTTCCAAACAGGTCGAGATAACGAAAATCATCGATCACCGTCTCTTCGCCGTTCCTGATCGTTTTTACAAAGATCTCGGCCAGGGGCTCGGTTTCCGCCGCCTTCTGTTGCTCCAGCCCGGACCAACGCTCTTCTGTCAGCCTCTTGAGCACCGCGCTGATCAGCACGCTTAAAGAAACGTCGGCCAGCGGGCATTCCTGGATATCAAGCACCCTGATCTCGATTGCGTTGCGGTCGAAGCGGGCAATAGCACCCCGGGAATTGAGCCATTCCGCTTCCAGCACCCCGTCCGGATCATG
>JAHJTI010000289.1 GCA_018829945.1 Pseudomonadota bacterium
ACAACTCGGAAATTGATTCAAACTGGTGCTTCGACAGGCTCAGCACGAACGGAAGTCAATATATCAAGACACCTTCCGTTCGGCCTGAGCCTGTCGAAGGGCAGTTGTTATGAGTCCATTAAAAATGGTAGTTTTATTCAATCATTTTAGGCCCTTTGAGACAAGAAAAACCCTTAAACTAGCGCCATTCTGGGTAGACTCCGCAATTTTTTTGCTCTCCATTTTTAACTTTTCATTGCCCTTGAGCTTTTTCCAGAAAAAACACCGCAACCTGCTGGCGTTGATACCCTCCGACGGATTCCTGTTCCGGAAGGAAGCAAACATAGCCCTCGTGTGAGTCGCCTCCTTCAGCCAGCCCCACGGTGTTCAAGAGCTGACCGGAAAACCGGGCAAAAATCCCCCGTTTGAAAAATTCGTTCTTGGTCAACCGGGTATAATGCGGTGGCACCCCTTCCGGCAGATTCCGCCAGAGATAATCCCTGATCTCCTTGGACGACTCCGCACCAAGATATGGCGGCAGGATCCGCTGTCCGCTCACCAGCCAGTCAAAGCGGAGCAGCTCGCAGAACAGCTCGCCATCCGGCCTGCTCTGGGCCAACTCCACCAGCATTCTGGTCATGAACTCCTGGGTTTTCGCCAGGGCGAAAAAATCCGCTGCCTGGCAGACACTGCGCAGTTGCTCAAAAAATCCGGAAGGCTCCTCTTCTTTTTTTCTGATATAATCCAAGGTGTTACGAAAAAACCGGTTGTTGTAAAACGCCTCCAGGCACTCGCCCAGCCAATACAACCGGCAGAGGGACGCATGGTCCAGCCAACGGGTGGCCAGCACCGAATAGGGTGGGGTGGCCGAACGTATCAGACCGAACTCCTCCTCCGCTCTGCTGATCGGAGTGCCGGGCAGAACCTTGAGCAAACCCATCTGGAGCTGGTGGGGCGCCATCCCGAATGCCGCATTCAGCGAGGCCTTAAAAGTCGCTTCGGTTTCACAGGGAAGCCCGAGAATCAGATCCAGATGCAGGTGGATGTTGCCCGAGGCGGCCAGCCGACGGATATTCTTCCCGGCCAAGTCCAGATCCATCCTCCGGTTCACCGCAGCCAGGGTCTCGGGATTGGTGGACTGCAATCCGATCTCAAACTGAAAACGGCCATGGGGAACCTGAGCCAAAAAGACGAGCATCTCTTCGCTGAACAGATCCGGGGCGATCTCGAAATGAAAAAGGGTCTCTCCCGGCCGGGCAAGGAGCCAGCGCCAGATGGCCAGCGCCCGCTCGGGCAGCCCGTTGAAAGTCCGATCCACGAAACGGATGATCTTCGGGCCATGGGCCAGGATCACACCCAGTTCCCGCTCAACCTCCGCAAGCTCCCGGTTACGCACCCCATGCTCCACCGAGGAGAGGCAATAACTGCAGGAAAAGGGGCAGCCCCGAGAGGATTCGTAATAGATATTCCGGTTTTCCAGATGCAGGGAAAAATCGGCGTCCCGGTAGGGCATACCAAACGGCGGGGCAGCGGCACCCCGATATTCGGCCCGAAGAGTGCCGGTTGAGAGATCTCGGAAAAAATCGTCCCCAAGCCCTTCCACCTCGCCCCGAACAATGGTGCACCCTGCGGGCAACTTTTCCGACGCCATGAAGGTTGCCTCGGGTCCGCCAAGGATGATCGGAGCCTTGGGCAGAATCCGCCGCAGGTCGCGGACAAGCCGCATGGTGTATTCGGCATTCCAGATGTACACCGAAAAACACAGCGACTCCGGCTGGTCGCCGGTGATCCGAATCAGGGTTTCGTAGTAGGGATCGTTGATGGTGAACTGGCGCAACACCAGGCGGCTGTGCGGCAGACGCTGCTCCAGAACGTTGCGCACGTGAAACAGCGCCGGACAGGAATGGGAGTAGCGGGCATTGAGGGTAATCAGGCTGATTTGCATTGTCTAACCTGCCGGGAAGGGGTACATATTCATTGTTACCGCAGAAGCGCAGGTAAGTAAACTGGATGAAAGTCCGAAGGTACACCATTTAATTTTTAAAACAATTCTATTCGCGTCCCTAGGCCTTTGCGTTCATATTTCAACATTGAACTTTTCATTCTTAACTTTCAACTTGTAACTATCCCATGCTCCCCTACCCACAGATCGACCCTGTTCTTCTCCACCTTGGCCCCCTCCAGGTCCGCTGGTACGGCCTCATGTATGTTCTGGGCTTTATCGCCTCCTACCTGCTGGTCCGCCACCAGATCAAACGCTACAACCTCACCAAGCTCGCCAAGCATTTCGAAAATCTCAACCTGGTGCTGATCATCAGCCTGGTGCTGGGCGCCCGGCTGGGATACGTCCTGTTCTACAACCCCGGCTACTATCTGGAGAACCCCCAGGATATCCTTGCCACCTGGCAGGGCGGCATGTCCTTCCACGGAGCGCTGATCGGCATGCTTGTCGGCGGCCTGGTTTTCTGCCGGATAACCACCCTGCCCTTCTGGCAGAGCGCGGATGTCTACATCATCACCACCCCCATCGGCCTTGGCCTGGGCAGAATCGGCAACTTCATCAACGGCGAGCTCTATGGCCGGATGACCGATGTTCCATGGGGTATGGTTTTTCCGGCGGGCGGCCCGATTCCGCGTCACCCGTCCCAGCTCTATGAAGCGTTCCTCGAAGGAGTTGTGCTTTTCTCCCTGCTCTGGCTCTTGAAAAATAGATACTGGCAGCGACGCTGGCCAAGCGGGTCGCTCCTTGCCCTGTTTCTCCTGTTCTACGGGCTTTTCCGCACCGTGGTCGAACTGTTCCGCCAGCCCGACGCCCAGCTCGGCTTTCTGTTCAATGTGTTGACAATGGGCCAGTTGCTGAGCTGTCTGATGATCGGTACCGGGTTGCTTATTTTGTTCTTCCGGCGAAAAAACACCGAACCGGCCTGAACGCGTGCAATCGTTCCCCCGAAAGGGAAAAACACGGCCTGCTCACTGATTTATGACCGGTGGGAATGGTGGTGAATGTCCACGATCTCTTGACGCATAATCCCCGGATGTTTACAGTGCTCCGGAGACAAAAAACAACGCGCAGCGCCTTCAGCACAAAAACGCGCTCTGACGATTGTTACAGCCCTCGGCCAAAAAATATGACCACCACCTTACAACAAAGCGGCGGGCCGCAGCGCACGCCGGACGCGAGGCGTGAATCCGGGTTCTGCCAACGGTTTCCGCGACTCTTTTTTTTCCTTTTACTCCTGTGTATAACCATGACCCATACCTATGTTGAAGCCGTAGAAATCGCCCCGCGCCTGCACAAAAACAAACTCGACAACGGCCTGACCATTCTGGTCAAGGAGACCCCCGGCACCAAGGTGGCCACGGTCCAGATCTGGGTCAAGGCAGGAAGTATTTATGAAGAAAAGCATGAGGCGGGCATCACCCATCTCATCGAGCACATGATCTTCAAGGGCACGCCCACCCGCGCTCCCGGCGAGGTTGCCGGTGCCATCGAGGCCATGGGCGGCCAGATCAACGCCTACACTTCGTACGAGTACACGGTGTATCACGCCACCCTCTCTTCCCGGAACTGGTCGGATGCCATGGAGGTGCTCACCGACGCAGTGTTGCACTCGAATTTCGACGCCGATGAGCTGGAGCGGGAAAAAAGGGTGGTTCTGGAAGAGATCCGCATGCGCAAGGACCGGGCCAATATCGCCCTGTTTCAGGAACTTATGGCCCAGGCCTACACCGTGCACCCCTACCGGCTGCCCATCAGCGGCACAGCGGAAAGCGTCAGCGCTATCAGCCGCGACGATATCCTTCGCTACATGAAAAACCATTATCACCCCTCCAATTTCACCGTGGTGGTGGTGGGCGATGTCCGCGTGCAGCAGGTGGTGGATACGGTGACCTCCCTGATGGGGGAACTGCCGCAGAGCAGCACCCAGCCGCCGATCATACCCAGGGAG
>JAHJTI010000290.1 GCA_018829945.1 Pseudomonadota bacterium
ATCTCCAGCTTTTCAGTATCCATGGCCTGGTCAGGGGAAAATCGCTGGAGCTTGGCCGCGATGCCGATACGGGCGGCCAGGTGAAATACGTATTGGAACTGGCCCGCTCCCTGGCGGCCCGCCCCGATGTCGCTCAGGTTGACCTGATTACCCGGCTGATTGTCGATAAAACCGTTTCTTCCGACTATTCCCAGCCCATTGAGCAGCTTTCCGACAAGGCGAGGATCGTGCGCATCCAGTGCGGCGGCCGTAAATACATGCGCAAGGAGCTGCTCTGGTCCCATCTCGATGAGATGGTGGACAAGACCCTCAAGTTCATCAAAAGTTCCGGGCGGGTGCCGGATGTTTTCCACGGACATTACGCCGATGGCGGGTATGTCGCAGGCGAACTGGCACGGATCTTCGGTTCCCCCTTCATTTTCACCGGCCACTCCATGGGAGCCCACAAGAAAAAGAAACTGCTCTCCGAAGGCTTAACCCCCGAAGACATCAACCGGCGCTACCATATCGACCACCGTATTGTTGTGGAAGAGCGGATCATCAAGGATGCCGAGCAGATTTTCGTCAGCACCAATCACGAAATCAAAAAGCAGTATGCCCTGTACGCCAATTACAAGGCGGGCCATTATCTGGTGAACCCCCCGGGCATCGACGTGGAAACCTTTTACCCCCACTATGCCCTCCAGCTTGACGCGGCCGCGGGCGACGAATCCACCCGGCAGGCCAGGGTGGTGCTGCTCCGCGAACTCCACCGTTTCTGGGTATCCCCGGAAAAGCCGTTCATTCTGGCTCTCTGCCGCCCGGACCAGCGCAAGAACATTGCCGGACTGATCACCGCCTACGGCGAGGACAAAGAACTGCAGGCCATCGCCAACCTGGCCATCTTCGCCGGAATCCGCAAAAATATCGCCGAAATGGAAGATAATGAGCGCAATGTGCTCACCGACATGCTGCTCCTCATGGACCGTTACGATCTCTACGGCAAACTGGCCATTCCCAAAAAACACGATTTTTCCATCGAGGTGCCCGAACTGTACCGGCTCTGCGCGGACAGCTACGGGGTTTTTGTCAATCCCGCCCTGGTGGAACCCTTCGGCCTGACCCTGATCGAAGCAGCTTCCTGCGGGTTGCCCATTGTCGCCACCAAAGACGGCGGGCCCACCGACATCATCGCCAACTGCGATAACGGAATCCTTATCGACCCCACCGACAGCCGGGAAATCGGTTCCGCCTGCAAGAAAATCCTGGTGGAGAAGGATCTCTGGCAGCGGTATTCGCAAAACGGCATCAATCGGGTGCAGCGCCATTACTCCTGGGGGTCGCATTGTGACCGCTCCCTCAAGGCGATGAACACAGTTGTCTCCGAGATGCCAGCCGCACAGCAGTCCGAAAAAAGCCCCGGGAAAACCGCGATCGGCAAGCGGCTGACAAAAGTCAAACGCATGCTCATCACCGACATCGACAATACCCTGATCGGCGATGACGCCTCCCTGAAAAAACTTATCACCCTGCTCAACGCCAATGCCGGAACCATCTGCTGGGGTGTTTCCACCGGCCGCTGCCTGGCGAAAACCATTCATGTTCTCGAGGAACATGCGGTGGAGCGGCCGGATATCCTTATCTGCTCGGTGGGTACCGAGATCTACTACGGCGCCACCCTTGCCCCGGACAAAGGGTGGCACCGGCACATCGGCTATCAATGGCATCCGGATGAGATCAGGGAAAAACTGGCATCCCTGGATTTTCTGGAAATGCAGGAGCCGGAAAAGCAAAAGCCCTTCAAGGTCAGCTATTACATGGAGGACAATCCTGAGCTGGTTACCAGGGTGCATGATATCCTCCAGAACAACAAAATCCGCTACCACCTGGTTTTTTCCCATGGTGAGTTCCTCGACATCCTTCCCTACCGGGCTTCAAAGGGCAAGGCGATCCGCTACCTCAGCTACAAATGGAACATCCCCCTGTCCGACATCATGGTCAGCGGTGATTCCGGCAACGACGCCTCCATGCTCCGCGGAGACACCAACGGCCTGGTGGTGGCCAATTACAGCAAGGAACTTGAGGAGCTTAAGGGCCAAAGGCGGATTTTTTTCAGCAAAAAGGAATATGCGGCCGGAATCATCGACGGGCTGCAGCATTATGATTTTATAGAAGGAGACGACTGATGCCTGATACACTCAACAATTTCATTGATGAACAGGAAACCCCCATCCTGCTCGAATTCATTTTTTCCATTCCCGCCCCGGAATCTTCGATCCTGCTGCGAAACGACATTCTGCTCGCTTTTGAAACCTGGACCGAGCACCGGGGCAAGGCGCATTCGCTTCCCGGTTCCTGGCGATTTTTGCGCAAGGTTCAGGAGATCCTCTGCCTCCCGGAAGAACGAATTCTGGTCTACCGTCACCGAAAGGCCAGCTGCCGTTTTTATGGAATGCAAAAAAAGAGCGAGAAGCTGCTGCCCTTGAACGCCCGGACGTTTCTCTCCATCAAGGAGCGGCTTGTCAACCCCAACCTGCCTGCCCAGCACAGGACCATGGAGTTGAATCTCGCGCCCTTTTACGATTATGGCCCCAGCCTGAAGGACCCCAATACCATCGGGCATGGCATCAAGCACCTCAACCGCTATCTTTCCGCGAGCATGGCCAACCAGCCGGACAAATGGCATAAGGCCCTGTATGAATTCCTGAAACTCCATCAGCTCCACGGGGTGCATCTTCTGCTGGACAGCAGCAAGATCCGCAACGTAGAGGAACTGGAAACCGCCCTGGAATACGGGATGGATATGGTGGAACGCTCCATCGACCATGAAGACATGACTCGGCTGAAAAAAAAGCTCACGACCCTCGGTTTTCTGGATGGCTGGGGCAGCACCCCGGCCCGGATTTATGAGACCATGCATCTGTTGCAGGATATTATTGAACAGCCCAACGAAGAAACCATTGAGGAGTTTCTGTCCAGGGTCCCCATGGTTTCCAAGGTTACCTTGATCTCGCCGCACGGCTGGTTTGCCCAGGAAAACGCCCTTGGCCGTCCGGATACCGGCGGACAGGTGGTGTATGTACTGGATCAGGCCAAGGCGCTGGAGCGGTTCCTTGCCGAGGATCTCCGGAATTCGGGGTTGGACATCGACCCGATGATCATCATTGTCACGCGGCTCATCCCGGAAAATGACGGGACCACCTCCAACCAGCGGCTGGAAAAGGTATGGAATTCCAAAAACGTCTGGATTCTGCGAGTTCCGTTCAGAGAAGCAAACAACGAGGTGGTGGGCCACTGGCTTTCCCGTTTCCGGGTCTGGCCGTACCTGGATCAATTCGCCATCGATGTGGAGCAGGAGCTTCGCCAGGAGTTCGGCGGCAGACCCGATCTTATCGTGGGCAACTATTCCGACGGCAATCTGGTGGCCACCCTCCTCTCTCAAAACATGGGGGTGACCCAAAGCACCATTGCCCATGCCCTGGAAAAATCAAAATATCTTTTCAGTGATCTCCAGTGGGAGAATTTTGAAGGCGAATATCATTTTTCCGTGCAGTTCATGGCAGACCTCATGGCCATGAACCTGGCGGATTTCATTATTTCCAGCACCTCCCAGGAGATCATCGGCACGGATCAGGTCATCGGCCAATATGAGTCCTACCAATTTTTCACCATGCCCGGCCTGATGAACGTAACCAGCGGCATCAACCTGTTTCACCCCCGCTTCAACGTCATCCCGCCCGGGGTTGATACGGCAACTTTTTTCCCGTATACCCAGGGCAAGAAAAGGGCAAAGGAAGCAAACCGTGAACTTGAATCCATTCTTTTCAGCCGGGAGGATCAGGATTGCCTCGGGCGTCTGGCCCGCCCGGATTTGCCGCCCATCTTTTCCATTGCCCGTCTGGATCGGATCAAAAACCTCACCGGCCTGGTCGAGGCCTACGGCAAGAACAAAGAACTGCGTGAACGGGCCAACCTGATTGTCATCGCCAGCGTCGTGGATCCGGAACGCTCCCGGGATGGAGAAGAAGCCGCCGAAATCCGAAAGATGCACCGGATTCTCGACGAGTATGACCTCCACTCCAGTGTTCGCTGGATCGGCAAGCTCTTGGACAAAAGCGGGACAGGAGAAGCGTACAGGCTTATTGCCGATCGTCAGGGTATTTTTGTGCAGCCCGCCCTGTTCGAGGCGTTCGGCCTTACCATTCTCGAGGCCATGCACTCTGGTTTGCCGGTTTTCGTTACCATGTTCGGCGGGCCGGTGGAAATCGTCGAGCACGAAAAATCGGGCTTTCTCATCAACCCGACCAACCATGAGGCAATGTCAGCCCATATGGTTGATTTTTTTGCCGACTGCGCGAAAAACCCGAAGTACTGGCACACAGTCTCAAAAGCCGCGATGAAAAGGGCGCAAAACCATTTCACCTGGGAGCTGTATTGCCGGAAATTAACCAGACTTGCCAAGGTTCACGGTTTCTGGCGGTATTCTCAGTCCATGCAAGCCAAGGCCAGAATGGCTCAACACTGGAACCAGTTGTACCACCTCTACATCAAGGCGAGGGCCTCTGCCATATCCCGGCATTAAGGGCGAACCTTCCCCGGATAACAACACCAGCGGATAATTTATATGGACTTTCTACAAGAATATCTCGGCGTCATTGAGTGGAAATTGATCACGAAAACCGGTCTTCGGGTTGTGTTCATTCTGCTTATTGCCTGGTTTTCCAGGTCGCTTCTCACCAGGCTGCTGAGAACCCTGAAAAACCGGTTGTACGATCGGAGCCAGGCCGCGCATGAATCACAGACCGAATCTTCCAAACGGGTCGAAACCCTGATCCTGCTGGTGCGGCAGGGCGCCATGCTCGTGTTGTGGCTGATCGTCGCCCTGGTAATTCTGAAGGAAGTCGGCGTTGAAATCGGGCCCATCCTGGCAAGCGCGGGCATCGTCGGGTTGGCCGTGGGGTTTGGCGGCCAGAACCTGGTCCGCGATGTTATTTCCGGTTTTTTCATTATCCTGGAAAACCAGATCCGGGTCGGGGATGTGGCTATCATCAACGGTACCGGCGGCCTGGTCGAAGAAATCAATTTCCGCACCATTCTCCTGCGGGATCTCGGCGGCGTGGTTCACATCTTTCCCAATGGCGCGATAACCACCCTGAGCAATCTCACCAAGGAATGGTCGGCCTATGTCTTCGAAATCGGAGTGGCCTACAAGGAAAACACCGACGAGGTTGTCTCGATTCTGCAGGAGGTGGGCAGGACACTGAAGCAGGATGCGGTTCTCGGCCCGATGATCCTTGAAGAGCCGGAAGTTTTCGGGGTGGATAAACTGGGTAATTCAGCGGTGGTTATCAAGGGCAGGATCAAAACAGTGCCGATCCAGCAGTGGGCGGTTGGCCGCGAATTTCTGCGCCGGGTCAAGCTGGCCTTTGACGCCAAAAGGATTGAGATTCCCTTTCCGCATCAGACCCTGTACTTCGGCGAGGCGAGCAAGCCTATTGCGGTAAAACTGCTTGAGATGAAACAGGAATTGGAAAAAAAGGGGTAATCTGACCCTCCGGGAGGGTCAGATTACCCCGGTTCGCCATGACCCAACACTGTTTTTATAAACCGATCACCGCATCAATATCTTTTTTAAGCTCTTCATGGGTCACATACCCGGCATAGCTTTTGGCGATATTGCCCTTCCGGTCGATGAGAAACGAAGCGGGAATTCCCGCTATCGAACCGAATCCCCTGGCAACTTCAGAGGTTCCCACGACAACGGGGTAGTTAATCGCCAACTTGTCGGTGAATTTTTTAACGACTTCGACTCCGGCCTGGTCAACGGAAATACCGATCACTGTAAAGCCTTTGTCGTTGTATTCTTTTTGCAGCTCGATAAGAGAGGGAATCTCTTTCCGGCAGGGCGGGCACCAGGTCGCCCAGAAATTCACCAGCATCACCTTCCCCTGATAATTCCGGCTCTGAATCAATTCCGTACTGTTTACCGACTGAAGTTGAAAATCGGGCGCCTTGTCCGCCCATGCCGCTGCCGGATGGGTAAAAATGGTGGTAGCCAACAACAGCGCAAGGGTGACAATGGTCTTGGAAACGTGTGTTTTTCGCATATAGACTCTCCTCTAGGTATATGTTTAAATTTTTCGCCTGATTCAGCCTATGCCTATGCAACTCAGGCAGACTTGCACGGCCTGCTCGAGAACCCGGGCAGGCTCTCCGGTCGCGACACCCGCAATCCACAGCAACAGGAAAAGGCTCAGCAGAATGAAGGGTCCCTTTCTGATCCGGTGATGTTCGCTTTTTTTCTCTGAAGACATGAGAGTTCCCCTGTTTGTTAATGAATCGCCGCGGCATCTTCCCGGGGAGCGCGCCCTTTCGCTCTGGATGATGATTTCAGCGGTATGCCGCCTATTTCGATGCTGATTGCCTCGAACTTGCATGCCCTGTGCATGCAGGCCATGCAGGAGATGCATTCCGGATCATCCGGATTTTCATTGAACTTCACCTCCATCGGGCAGACGTGGTGACACGCCTTGCAATTGGTGCAGCGCGTCGAATCAAGCGTCAGCTTCACCAGACGAAAGCGGTTCAAAAGGGCATAGAATCCACCCAACGGGCAGATGGTGCGGCAAAAAGGCCTGCTGGCAATAACGCTCCACACAATAATGAGAATCAGAATGGTGAGCTTGTTATAGAAAAGAAGACCGATGGTGTTGACAAGATTCGGTTGCAGAAGCAGCATGGGCAAGCCTGCTTCCAAGGTGCCGGCCGGGCAGATGAGCTTACAAAACCATGGCGAACTGCCGCCGAACTCGTCGACCAGCACGAGAGGCATGAGGATAACAACGCCCAGCAGCATGACATATTTGCCGTAATTCAATGGACGGGGAATGAAGAATTTCCGGGAGGGAATCTTATGGAGAAGCTCCTGGATAAAACCGAAAGGGCAGGCCCAGCCGCAAATCATTCTCCCGAACATGGCGCCCAGGACTCCCATACCCCCGATCACGGACAGGCCGAAAAAATACTGGCTGTTTGCCAGGGAGATCCTGATGCCCCCTAAAATGTTTTGCAGTGAACCAATGGGGCAATAGGTGGTCGCGGCCGGACAGGAATAACAGTTTAATCCCGGCGCGCAAAGCACCTTTAACGGCCCTTGATAAATCGAACGGGTAAAGGGAAAGGCCCAGTTTGCGTTCGTCAGAAGGCCGAAGATTACCTGCACCCATTTCCTGACCAGTTCCATTGTTCCCT
This sequence comes from Pseudomonadota bacterium, assembly GCA_018829945.1. Classification (GTDB taxonomy): domain Bacteria; phylum Desulfobacterota; class Desulfobulbia; order Desulfobulbales; family Desulfurivibrionaceae; genus Thiovibrio. The sequence continues at coordinate 7,231 of JAHJTI010000290.1, forward strand.
CCGGTTGCGTGCGTCAGTCGAGATCCGGATTACGGCCGTATCGCCCGGACATACCCCTCGCTCCCGGCAAAGTACTGACGCTCCGGATCGCATTGATCGGATATCTCCCAGGCGCCGACCATCCCTTCGCCGTCCTTCTTGCCGGACCAGTATTTCCCTTCACGATCAAGAACACATTTCCCGTTCATATGGAGGTCGAAGAGATAATTGAGATCGTATAATTCATAGACCGTGGGCAGTCGCCAATCGGTGTAGCCGCCCAGGTTCAAATTTTTCACATAGAG
>JAHJTI010000291.1 GCA_018829945.1 Pseudomonadota bacterium
AATGTCCGTTTTGGCAAGAGAAATTTCCGAATGGTCTCAAATAAAGTGGACGGGCTGACAGAGTATTTCCGAAGACCACTCGCCAGAATTTCGGCTGACAGATTATAAGTCAGCTGCCACCAGTGACCATTCAGAGGCTGCGGGCACACTATCCCATAGTTTTTTTTTGGCTTACGATAGGGGGTTTTGTTGAGCGTTTTCCCGGCTTGTTTTTTATCCTTTACTTATCCTGAAATTATTCGTTACTATCGATATTTACTAAAATACAGGGCTCTCTCAGCCTCCAGGTTGCGATGCCAGTCCCCAATTTAATAACCCCCTGCATCTCCGCAACAAAGGACCGTATATGCCAGACCAACAGCATGATGCAACAGAACAAACTACTGGACATCAAATAACCGGGTTATTCAGCTGTCATAAAAAAAATCCTTTCAGTTGCTTGGTCAGAAAAGCACTTGACACCGGAATCACCGGAAAACTTTTGGGCATGCTGATCGTCTCGCTCCTCGGCTTCACCCTGATCATCGCCCAGAACACATACACCCTGCACAAAATTGAAAAACTGACCGACAACATCAAGGATGAAAACATCCCCCAGTACAAGGTAAGTCAATACATTCTCCGGAGCCTGAACGGCTTCAAGATATCCCTCATCCACCTGCTTAACCAAAAGAATGTCACCGCAGACGACAAGAACATCCTGGCAAACCACCAGCGACTGGAGATGCTGGAGCGCATGGTGCTTGCCATGAAGAATGGCGGCACCATCATGGATGTGGCAAAGATTTCGCAAAAAACCATGGACATCATCACGGTTGCCCCGGCCCGCAGTCCGGAAATGACGACCCTGGTCAATAAAATCATCGCCGAATTCACCGCTCTTGATACAAATTTCAATGGACTGGTTGACTCTCTTACCCAACAGCCCGGCAGTGCTGCGGCCAACACCTACACTGAAGAGGTAGTTGGAAATCTCGACGAGTTACACAACCTTGTCACCGACCTGGCCATAACCGTCAACGACAGCTACAATCACAATCTTAAAGAAACCGCAGCAACCATCAAAGACTCGCAGTTCAAGCTCTATCTTACCAGTTCCATCATCGCCGTCATTCTCTTCATCGGCACCATGCTGTACATCCTGCTCATCGTGGTTCCACTCAAGAACATTCTGGCCAAGATCAAACAGATCGCAAAGGAAGAAGGGACCCTGTCCCAGCGGATCGAGGTTCACACCCACGACGAAGTCGGCCAACTGGCCAAGGAACTGAACACCCTGGTCGACAACATCTTCAGCCTGAACACCTTCAAGGCGGTCATTGAAGAGGAAGAAACCACCACGGAGGTGAACAAGCGGTTGGCCAACCTGCTGCAGGACCGTTATAATTTCAAAGACCTTTTTGTTTATGAAATTTCCGGCAGCAAGAATACCATGAACGTTGCCTTTGCCTCCGCCCATGAAAACATCTGCAGCCCCGATATCCTCGACGACTGTAATTATTGCCGCGCCAAACGCACCGGTCACCCCATCTCGTCCATCGAATACCCTGCCATCTGCAAAAAATTCCCCCACGGAGACAGGCTGGAACACCACTGCATCCCCATGATTGCCAATGGCCGGGCCGTGGGCATCGTTCAGTTCCTTCTGGACAAAGACTGCCCAACGTCGGAAATGAAGATTTTTGAAAAAAACATCGGCAGAGCCAGCCGCTACATCAAAGAAGCAACTCCGGTGCTTGATGCCAAACGCTTTGCCTCGGCATTGCAGGAAACCACTCTCAAAGACCCGATGACCGATCTTTACAACAGACGTTTTCTCGAGACCTACACCGAGACCCTGGTCGCAAACACAATGCGGCGCTCCTCAAAACTCGGCATACTCATGTGCGACATGGATTTCTTTAAGGAGGTCAATGACACACACGGTCATGAAACCGGCGACGTGGTCCTTATCAAAACCGCAGATGTGCTCAAAAGCTGCGTCAGGGCTTCGGACACGGTCATCCGTTATGGCGGCGAAGAATTCCTGATTCTGCTCACCGACGTGCATGATCGCAACGAGGTTTCCGAACTCGCCGAAAGAATCCGCAGCACCATGGAGCAGACTATTATCAACATCCCGGACGGAACCCTTAAAAAGACCCTCAGTATCGGGTACAGCCTTTTCCCCGACGACACGCAAGGACTCTGGGAAGCCATCAAGTTCGCCGACGTCGCCCTTTATCGTGCAAAAGACACCGGACGCAACAAGGCCATCGGTTTTCAGTCGGAGATGTGGGCCGGGGATAAATACTAAGCGGAAACTTTCAGACTCCCCCATCCTCATCCGCACATTTGCGCCGAGAGATCTCTTCTTCCGAAGCAATTGCGGCTTGTTGCCTTTGCCGCAAATAAGGTAGTATGACGAAAATCATCAATCCCGAGGATATACGGTCGGTCATGCCTTTTCGTCTCAACAAAAAACATCGCCCCATCCTGCTGTTTCTCTGCCTCCTGCTCCTGTCCATCCCCGGCTGCAAAGAAGGCAAGGCCCCTGAAAAATCCGCTGTTCAGGAAAATGCTACTCAGATTGTGCGTCGACCCGGATGCCAAGGATGCCACCCGTCGGTCCGGCTTGACACCAACCACAATTTCGCCTGCACCGACTGCCACGGCGGGAACACAGAGGGAGCAACGCAGGACCAGGCCCATGTCGGACTCATTGCCCAGCCTGCGCATCCGGATCAAATGCAAAAAGGTTGCGGTGACTGCCATGGTTCCCAGGTGGCCTCGGCTGCTGCCTCGCCCCATTTTACCCTGCATAACGAAATCAATACCGTTCGGTCCGCCTTTGGCGCCCAAGCCCCCCTTGCCACTCTCAGGGAAATCCCGGCCCATGAAACAATAATCTCCCCTCTCAATCTGGTCGATGACCTTCTGCGCCGCCGCTGCCTCAACTGCCATGTGTACAATCCCGGTGACGGTTATCCGGAAACGACGCGCGGCACCGGGTGCGCCGCCTGCCATCTCGCTTACGAAAGCGGCAAGATGACAGGCCACGGGTTCAGCAAATCCCCAGCCGACAGCCAGTGTCTGCACTGCCATTACGGCAACTTCGTGGGCGCGGATTACCATGGCCGCTTCGAGCACGATTTCAACTTGGAATACCGTACCCCATACCGCACCGACAACACGGAAACCCGGCCTTACGGGGTTGAGTTTCACCAACTGGCCCCGGACATCCACCAGCAGAAAGGCATGGCCTGCATCGATTGCCACAGCGGAGCGGAACTCATGGGCACACACGGGGGAGCCGCCAAAAAAGAAAAAGCCGTGACCTGCCTCAGTTGCCACGGCTGGCGGAAAGGATTGCCCCTTCCTCTGGACAACCTGCATGTTGAAGCCGAGCACCTTGTGCTCATTACTCGACTGGGCGGCAAGAGACTCGTTGTGCCCCGACCTGTCCATCCTGCCCATAAACAGTACGAAAAAAAGGCGCATTGCACCGTGTGCCACAGCCAGTGGACCTTTAACGACCAAGGTACTCATATGCTTCGAACCGAACATCCAGAGCATCCTGCCTGGTCCAGGCTCGTTGTGCAAGGCAGCCGCGAAGTGGAGGCACAACTGGACAATCTTCCTGCGGAAGGCCCTTCCCTGCGGGATAAGATCACAGGGAAACCAACACCGGGCATATGGCTCAAAGGCTACGAACTGCGCCGCTGGGAAACCCCCCTGATCGGCGTCGGGACGGATGGCAGGCTCCACATTTTCCGTCCCATTCTTGACCTGCATCTCTCCGTGGTTGACAGAGACAAAAAAATTGTTTTCGACAATCTGAGAGTGGAACCTCCGCACCGGCGCTATCTTCCCTACACCCCGCACACCGTTGGTAAAGCCGGGGCGTTTTACGCCGAACGCCTGAAACCCAACCTTCCCATTGAGAAACAACAATGATGGCGTCGCAAAAATCTCGATCTGCTGTGTTGCAGCGCACTTTTGATCATTCGGCATACCATATGTATGGCCTTATTCACAAAAGCACGCCGCGCCTTGCATATCGACCTTTTTGCTTAGCCATCCTCAACGCTACGACGAATTTTTTGAGAGTTCACCAACCATGAATTATCCCGGACATTTTTTGAGAACGATCCTCCCTGCCCTCCTGCTTCTCTGCGCCGCTGGGTTTTCCGGCTGCACGACAGTGCTCACCAGCACTCCGCCCCAGGCAGTGCCTTCCGCCAGACCGGCGGCCAAGGCAGGTAAAATCCCCGCAACCCAGAGACCCTATAAAATTGACGGCAAAACCTACTACCCGCTGCCTTCGGCCGAGGGGTACATCGATACCGGCATTGCCTCCTGGTATGGGGTTCCATTCCATGGCCGCAAGACCTCAAACGGTGAAACCTATAATATGTACGATTGGACCGCCGCCCACAAAACCCTTCCCATGAACACCCGGCTTTTGGTGGAAAACCTCGAAAACGGCCGCTCTACAACGATCCGGATCAACGATCGCGGCCCCTTTGTGGGAAACAGGATTATTGATCTTTCCTACAATGTGGCCAGGGATCTCGGCATTATAAAAGAAGGAACCGGACAGGTCCGGATCACTGCCTTGGGGGAGACGGAAACCGTCCAACTCGATGACAACAAGACCGCTGCCCAGTTCCTGCCCCACGAAGATTTCCAAAAGGGTGATTTTTACGTCCAGATCGGGGCCTTTACCGTACGCGAAAATGCCGACCGACTGAAGGAGAAGATAAGCAACGGAGGCAGAGAAGCCGAGGCCGTCCCCTACGAGCGTGGCGATCAGACGTTTTACCGCGTCCAGGTAAAGGCCGGATCAACCCTGACTGCGGCCAAACAGATGGAGCAGATCATGACCGGTTCCGGTTTCCCCGAGGCTTTCGTAGTAGCGAGATGACCTTGCCGCTGGACAATTTCTTGACAGCCGGAAGCCAATCGTTATATCCCATAGACATGGGCCGCTCTCTTTAGCAAACGGCGCGCCGCTCCCATTCTGCCGCGGAGGGCTGTTATGATCTTCAAGGTTTTCAAAAAACAGGAACTCGCCCGGCTGTATGATCTGCTGGCCGTCAACATCATTGTCGGCCCCGTCAACAGGGGCAAGGACCGTAACTCCAAACCTTTGTATGATTTCGATGTGGTCTACGACTTCAACGAACTTGCCCTTGACTACACCCAGACGGTGCATTCGCCCAAACGTTTTGTCCTTCCCTACCAGGAAAACCTGTCCAGCTTTGTAATGACCCCTGACGGCTGGGAAAAGCACGTTGACCTCAATGTTTATAAGCCCCTGGTCTTCTTCGGCATGCATGCCTGCGACATCAATGCCCTGAACAAGCTGGATCTGGTCCTGGCGCAAAGCGACTACCCAAACCCCTACTACATGGGCAAGCGGAAAAACCTCTTCATCATCGGGCTGGACTGCGACCCGGAGCCCCAATGTTTCTGCCGTTCCATGGGAACAGACTCCGCCGTCCACGGTTTCGACCTGTTTCTCACCGACTTGGGCAACAAATATTTTGCGGAGATTCTTTCCGCCACCGCATTTGATCTGCTGAGCCAGCTCAAATGCACGGAGCCGAACGCCAAAGATCACACTCTCTACAAACAGATAACCGGCAAGAAGGGCAAGCTTTACACCGCTGTTGTGGAAACCTCGGATCTCACCAAGATCCTCGACCTTGAATTTGAATCACCGGCCTGGGATGAGTGGGGCGATAAATGCCTCTCCTGCGGAACCTGCGCCAATGTCTGCCCCACCTGTTACTGCTATGGCGTTGATGAACATATCGATCTTGACCTCAAACATGCCGGCAAAACGAAATCCCTCCACTCCTGCAATCTCATCGACTTTGCCAAGGTGGCAGGCGGCCATAACTTCCGCCCGACCAGCGCCAGCCGGTTAAAATACCGCTACTACCATAAGCACCGCGGCTTTGTGGAGGCATTTGAAGAGCCGCTCTGCGTTGGCTGCGGTCGTTGCGGCGCCGCCTGTCTTGCCGACATCACCCCCCCGGCGGTGATTGCCAGTATCCGGGGCGAGGAGTAAGCCATGCAGAACAAGCTCGCTTTTCTCGACATTCTCGAAAAAAAACCTGCCTCACGCCGCAAGGAGGACCCCGGCAGTTTCGAATATACCCTGCCAGCCGAGATCACCAGCATCTACCCGCTCACCGCCACGGAAAAACTCTACCAAATCCAGATCATCGATCCCATTCAGCGGAACGATTTTTCTTTCCGGCCAGGCCAATTCGTGATGCTGGAACTGCCGGGAATCGGCGAAGCCCCATTCTCCATTTCCTCTTCCCCGGTACGGCACGGAGACCTTGAGCTATGCATTCGGGCGGTGGGCAATTTCACCAATTTTCTGGATCGCGTGGCTCCGGGAACCAAAGTAGGAATAAGCGGTCCGTTCGGCACCCATTTCCCCCTGGAAAAAATGCAGGGCAGCGACATCCTGCTCATCGGCGGGGGGTTGGGCATAGTGCCCCTGCGTTCCCCCCTGTTATCAGTACTGGAAAACCGGAGCCGATACGGACGGGTGGACATCATGTACGGCGCCAAGAGCCCGGCGGAACTGCTCTTTACCTACCAGTACGAAGAATGGCAGAGATTCGACATCAACCTCGGTATCACCGTGGACCGGGCAGATAAAAAATGGCCGGGGCGCACCGGGTTGATTACCGAATTATTGAAGGAACGCATCAACCAGACTGTCAGCCTGCGGGAGAATACCTATGCTATTATCTGCGGGCCGCCGGTCATGTTCCATTTCGTCTGCAAGATGCTGACTGAAGCAGGACTGCCCATGCAGAAGATGTTCGTTTCCCTGGAGCGCCGCATGCACTGCGGGCGGGGAAAATGCTGCCGCTGCAACATCGGCTCGACCTACACCTGCCTGGACGGCCCGGTCTTTGACTATTGGTCGGTAATGAATCTCAAGGAGGCGATCTGAAATGAGCCCACAGCTCTCCTACCTCGGCGTCCCCCTTGCCCGACCCAAAGTCGGCTTCTTTGAACTCTCCTCCTGCGAGGGCTGCCAATTGCAGCTTTTGAACAATGAGGCAACCCTGCTGGATTTTCTCAATCTGGTGGAGATCGTCAATTTCCGCGAAGGAATGAGCGAACGCGCCGACAACTACGACATTGCTTTTGTCGAGGGCAGCGTTACCCGCAAGGATGAAATCGTACACCTCAACGAAATCCGCAAGAACGCCAAGATACTGATCGCCCTTGGCTCCTGCGCCTGCTTCGGCGGGGTCAATCAGCTCAAAAACCGTTTCCATGATCTGGACTGGGTCAAAAAAGAGGTGTACGGCGATTTCCCCATCGACACCATGGAAGCGCACCCCCTGGAGGATTTTGTCCAAGTGGATCTTTCGATCTTCGGCTGTCCCATAAAAAAGGAGGAGGTCGAAAGAATCGTCACCGATCTGGTGGTGGGCAAAACGGTGCGCCACCCGGAATACCCGGTGTGCATGGAGTGCAAGGCCAACGAAAATATCTGTCTGTTCGAACTTGGCGAGCCGTGCCTGGGCCCTGTTACCCGAGCCGGCTGCGATGCCTGGTGTACCAGCAACCGCAGAGGCTGCTGGGGTTGCCGTGGTCCGGCGGAAGGGGCCAACCTCAAACAACTGAAGGAAATCATGCACACCTATGGCTTCAGCAGCGAGACCATCCTCGATCGGCTGGAATGCTTTGGCGGCTTTGCCTCTTTCGCCGACACAGTCCGTTCCAAAAACAGAAAAAATCCGGCCAAGAGAAAAAAATCATGAAGATATCCTGCGAGGTCGATGTCCACCACCTGACCCGAGTGGAAGGCCACGGCAACATCAGCATCAGCATAAAAAACGGCGTGGTTAAAAAGGCGCAATGGGAAGTCGTCGAAACCCCTCGCTTCTTTGAAGCCATGCTGGTGGGCAAACACTGGGAAAACGCGCCCTATATCTGCGGGCGGATCTGCGGGATCTGTTCCATCGGCCACACCCTGGCCAGCATCCGGGCGGTGGAAAACGCCTTTGGCATCATCCCCTCGCCCCAGACCACACATCTCAGACTCCTGCTCAAGCACATGGAAACCTTGCAGAGCCACATCCTGCACCTCTATTTCCTCGCGGCCCCTGACTTCCTCGGCGTCGGCAGCGTGCTGCCTCTGGCCAAGAGCCATCCGGAGGTGGTGCAGCGGGCCCTGCGTCTCAAACTGCTGGCCAACGATGCCTGCGACATCATCGGCGGCAGACGTTTGCACCCGACCAGGACCGTGGTGGGCGGCTTCACCATGCTTCCGGAAAAAGCAGAACTTGAAAAGATTCGCCAACGGCTGCTGGCCTCGGTCCCCGACCTGCTGGCCTCAGCCGAACTGTTTAAAACCTTTGCCATCCCGGATTTCAGCCGGGAAACGGAATTCGTCTCCCTCAAGGGCGGCACCAACTATCCTTTTATCGGTGGCGGGCTTGTCTCCACGGATGGTGTCCTGAAAAAAGAACATCAATACCGGGAGATGACCAACGAATACTGCAAGACTGGCTTCACCTCCAAGCTGAGCAAATTATCCCGTGGTTCCTTCGCGGTGGGTGCCCTGGCCCGCCTGAACAACAATTTTCCCCTGCTTCATCCCACAGCCCAAGAGGTCTCGAAATCCCTGGGGCTTGTCCCGGTGAACCACAATCCGTATATGTGCAATGTGGCCCAATTGGTTGAATGCGTGCACGTGGTCTTTGATTCCGTGCAACTCATCGATACCGTGCTGGCCAGTCCCCGGCAGGAACCGCGCCAGCCGGTGCAGGCGAAAAAAGGGGAAGGGGTCGGTGCGGTGGAGGTTCCCAGAGGCATCCTCTATCATTATTACAAATTTGACAGCCACGGCAAGGTGCTCAAGGCGGATTGCGTCATTCCCACCAGTCAGAATCACGCCAACATCCTGCACGATATCGAGGCATTGGCCAGCCAGTATGCCGGAACCGGGAAACAAGACCGGGACATCGAATTACTTGCCGAGATGCTTGTGCGGGCTTACGACCCCTGCATCTCCTGCTCGGTGCACTAACCTTCCTTTCTTGCCGTGGCACACAGACTCTCAGGCAATACAACACCATTTTTTGAGGAAAAAATAATTCCATATTTCCCGCAACAGGGTATGATATATAGTATTTCACAGAGGATATATACGCATGACAAATGAGAACCCTGCTGACACCAGCGAACAAAATCGTCGGGAAAATTTCCGAATTGATGATCTGCTGGCCACATCGGTGCAAAAGATTGAAAATGGCGTCCTTCCCGTGGCCAGGATTATTCCCGTTGCTCTTTCCGAATCCGGTAGACTTGGGGCAGGATTAAAGTCTTCTTCCCACGAAATCGATCCTTCTTTTGCCCTGATGCTCCTTGACGCCAATGCCAAATTGGACCTCCTGTTTGAATTTTACAAGATACCCCGGTACAACGAGGAGAAAGACCTCAAGCCTTCCCTGACCCAAGTGCTTCTCCAACTCAACACCAAACTCGATGGCCTCCTTGATTTTCATCTTATTGCCAGACAGAAGGAAGCAACACGGGTTGGGGAGGTAAGCTTAAGCGCCAGCGGAATCAAGTTGATAACCCATGAAACTCTCGAAGACGGAGATCTCGTTGAGGTCCATATCCTCCTGCCTGCGGACCAGCCCTGCTGGGTCGTGGTCGGCGGTTCGGTAGCACGGGCCACACACCTGCCGGAGGGTGGGTTTCAGGTGGCCATCCAGTTTTCCGCGGCAAACGTTTCCATTCAGGACGCCATAGCCACCTATGCGCTCAAGAAACAAAAAGAACAACTCATCAGCCAGCGCTGGCTGTAACTCCGCGCTTTCCCGGTTGGCGGAAAAGATCCGACACCATCCGCAAGACAACAACATAATTCGGATTCCACAGGGACCACATATCGTATGCTCACAATCATAGGCATAGTAATTGTTTTAGGGTCAGTCATCATCGGCTACGCCATGCCGGGCGGCAATTTCCACGTCTTGTTTCAGCCTGCAGAGGTAATCATTATCTTCGGCGCCGCCATCGGTGCTTTGATCATTTCTTCGCCGGCCAAATCGTTGAAGGTCATTGTCTCCCATCTCGGCGGTATCTTTGCCGACTCCCACCTGAGCAAGGCGCATTATCTCGAGCTATTACTGCTCATGAACGCCGTTTTCTTCAAGATCAAAAAGGAAGGGTTGGTCGCCATCGAATCCGACATTGAAAACTACGAGAAAAGCCCTCTCTTCCAAAAATACGCCAGCATCATGAAAGACCGCGAAGCAGCGGAATTCATCTGCGACACAGTCCGCACCATGCTCAGTGCCAATTATCCGGCCTATGAACTGGACAATCTCATGGAGATCGACCTGGACTCCAACCAGCACGAACGGATGCTGCCCGCCCACAGCATTACCAAGATGGGCGATGCCCTGCCCGGACTGGGCATTGTCGCGGCGGTTCTGGGCATTGTTATCACCATGGGCTACATCAATGAATCGGCTGAGGTATTGGGCCACCATATCGGCGCGGCCCTGGTCGGCACCTTCTTCGGCGTACTTGCCTGTTACGGCTTTGTCGGACCCATGGGAACCAAGCTCGAGCACCATGCCCATGAACGGGAAACCTTTCTGCGGGTTATAAAAACTTCCCTCCTCGCTGCCTATTCCACCAGCTTCATGGTGCAGTTTGCCGTCGAAGCCGGCCGACGCGCCATCCCCGGCGATGATCGCCCTTCCTTTGCCGAAGTTGAGGAGGCCATCAAGAAGTGGAAGACAAAAGCATAATCATAAAAAAAGTTAAGAAGGTCCAGGGCGCCGGCGCCCACGGCGGCAGCTGGAAGGTCGCCTTTGCCGACTTCATGACGGGCATGATGGCATTCTTCCTTCTCATGTGGCTGGTCAACATGACCCCCCAGCCAAAAAAGGAAGAGCTTGCCAGATATTTTCAAGAATATAGCCTTTTTACGGAGGGCGGTGCCGGCGGAGGCAAAGAAATCATCTCCATGGAACAACCCGTTCCAACTGCCCAGGTCAGCCTCATCCAAACCGAAAGCTCTTCCGGGGCAGGCGATGGGGAAGGGTCCGCCGCCGGACTGGAACGTTTCAAGGAGCAACTCCAGCAGGACATTGAACATCGGCTCGCCGACCTCAAGGAACAGGTAAGCATCCAAGTTGTTGAAGGCGGAGTCAAGGTGGACATCATGGACAAAGAAGGAAATCCCATGTTTCCCTTGGGCAGCACTGCCTTGACCGATAGCGGCCAGAGAATTCTCAAGGTGCTTTGCGACAACATCAAAAATACCTCAAACCGTATTGAAATCGAAGGCCATACCGATGCGGTGAAATTTTCAAATAGAGAATTCGGCAACTGGGAGCTTTCCACAGCTCGGGCATCCGCCGCCCGGGTTGAGGTGGAAAAAAACGGCATCCCTTCCAGCCGCCTCCTCCGGGTGTCCGGCTATGCCGCCACGGAACCGATCATAAAAGAAGACCCTTTTGATCCCCGAAACCGAAGGATAAGCCTGCGCCTTTTCCCGGAGAAAAAAGGCACGTCTCCTGCCCAGCCTCAGTCGCCACCCCAGACGCAGGTGCAGCCGCAACCACAGGCGGCTCCTGTCCAGGTTGCACCCAAAGTCGGGCCGCAAACTCCTCCGCAGGTGTATCCGGCACGGATGAAGTAACCATGTGGCACAAGACCGGCAACCTCCTGTAAGGTTTGCCAATTGGTAATTTCAGCAGCATTCACCATTCCCCGGCTTCTCTCCGGCCGAACAACCTGCTTTGCCGCTGCGCCCCAACATGGCATGCAACACCGCGTGGGCGCAGCCCACACCGCTTTGCACCCAAATTGCATCAACAGGACAATTCATCATGCACGCCGAACATTCCATGCAGGCGTCTTGCTCGATGATGCACGCCTTGCCTCTAGTCATGGCAAAAACCTCCTGCGGACAAACTGTCAGACACATACCGCAACCGATGCAGGTTTCTTGCTCAAGCCGCAGACTGGCAACTCCTTTGAGATACATAAACCTTTTAGTTCCCCCCATTACAGCCTCCATGACCAGACAAGCAGGAATAGCCCGCACATTCCCGCCACAATCTGAAGCGGTACAGCAAGACGCATCTCTTTTTTTACCCCGGAAAGCGAGGTGTAGGTCGAGGCCCCTGTAAATTCCATGCCGAGAAATGATGCAATGGCCGGAATGAGCAACAGCCAGGACAAACCGGTAAAAATATTCCCCGGAGCCCCCTGCCCTGAGTACAAAAACACAAGAAATATGAGCGCTGTCAAGAAACCGGCCACTCCTCCCTTCATTGAAAAAGCCCTACCGGGAAGTACCGGCAAAAACAAAGGGGTTATTATTGTTCCTCCAACAATTCCACTCCATAATCCGGCAACTGCCAAACCACCGTGCATCCCCACATTCTCCCAAAATGGTGCCGGACCCAAAAAACCGCTCAGTCCATACACCACCAGAGAAAGGAGCAATGCCCATTTACCGGCAATGACGAATTCCAGCGGAAGCAAAACAACCCGTTCCGCCAAAGAAAACGTCTTGCGGCGCATTTCCTGGGTGGCCCTCATGCCGTTTCGCAAGAAATCCGAAATATGCCGGGCCATGACAGGGCCATACACCACAGTAAATCCGCTTTGCCTCTTCACAGCATGCGCCGAAATCCCCGGGGCGCCAAGCTGTGGAACAACAAGCCTTCGATGCCGGACCAGTTGGGCAACCTTATTCGCTTCCACCTGTGCGCAGAGTGCATCGGTGCCGAAACTGCCCTTGCCTGCCGCACACCAGACATTTATGCCTTCGGTATCGAGAACCACAATCCAGACGTTTTGTCCTGTCAGGGCAGAACGCAGGTGATCAAAACTTAATTTATAATTGGCAGTGACCAGAACCGGCGAATCGTCACCAGGAAACCCAACGGCATACAGGCCCGGCTCGACGGTATACCGCATCCGTCCAAATCCGAACCGCACTGTAATTGCGCCCCAGCGGTCCCGGCGACCAAGCTCTGTGGCAACCTGCGCCACTTGTCCCACTGACGTATCGAGGACTCCTGCTACAAAGGGTTGCTCAGTTATGGCTACTCCTGCCCGAGGAGCTGTTTGGGGGCCTCAACAGCTCTGCTGGCCGTCTGAACAATTAATCTGGATCTTTTCCATCTTTCCTCCCTCCGCAACTATTGCATCATTGTCTGCCCTCACCCTAGACCCCGATGAATCGATCGTCAAGCCGGAACAAAGAGAAACCGGGATCTCTGTTCTGCGCCTGATACGCATCACATCCGTTCCTCTAAAAAACCAATTGACAGCATCTCAGTCATTTTGTAATGTGAACGCGCATTCACATAGTGGGGTTATAATGCTGCCGAAAAAGAAAACGACAATCCGCCGGAAAGAAATCGTCCAGGCCGCGCTCCAGGTCATCGGCGAAAAGGGGGTTCATGGCCTCACCATAACCGAGATCGCCGGACGGGCCGGAATGAGCGACGCCAACATCTACCGCCACTTTAAGGGCAAACAGGAGATACTCAAGGCGTTGGGCGATTTCATCAGCGAGGCGGTGATGGGCAAAGCGGCTGGAATTGCCGCGGGAAAAGGGTCTGCTTTGGATAAACTCAGCGTCATTTTCCGCTCGCACACAGCCCTGATTGCCGCAAACCCCGGCCTGCCGCGATTCATATTTTCAGAAGAGATACACTTGGGAGACCTCTCTTTGGCCAAAACCATAGCAGGTAAAATGGCGGGGTATATTGAAACACTCAGCATGATCATTGACGCCGGGGTCAAGAACGGCGAACTCCAGTCACTTGCCCCGAGGGAAACAGCCATTACCCTGCTTGGCATGATCCAGTTCACCGCCTTGCGCTGGTCCATCACCCAGGGCGCATTCAACCTTGATGCCGAGGGTGAACGACTGTGGAACAATTTTTTGCTGCTTATCCAAGCTGGCTCGCCAAAGACACCCTTCGAACCAAAAACCATGGAACCCGTATGAATAAAGCGCTCCTTTTTTGTATATTGTTTGCCCTTTTCACCGGATCGGCCTGGGCAGCAGAACCGCTTACCCTGGCGGAGGCCCTGAAAACCGCTGACCAAAATCATCCCCAGATCGAAGAGGCCGCAGCTAACCTTTCCGTCACCGATGCCAGAGTCGGACAGACCACTGCCAATTACTGGCCCCAGATCAACCTCTCCGCCGACTGGAACAAGGGAGACACCTTCTTAACCGCTCTGGGCGGCATCAAGGAAACCGAAGTTTCCACCACCTCAGTAGTCGTCAGGCAGAACATCTATGATTTTGGCCGAACAGCCGGGGCTGCCGCCGCCGCACGCGGAGCCAGAGCGGCGGCGGCCCAAGGTCTGGCAATCAGTCGACAGGATATCGCCTTTCGGGTCAAAGCTGCCTGGTATCTGGTTTTGGCAGCGGAAAAGCAGGTGACGGCCAGCCAAAAAACCGTTGTTGCCCGTGAAGGGTTGGCCCGCCAGGCGAAAGAATTTTTCAAGCACGGTATCCGCTCCAAGGTGGAAGTGGCCAGAACCGAAGCATCTCTGTATGCGGGCAAAAGTCTGCTGATTCGGGCCGAGAACAACCGGGATCTTGCCCGCCTGGAACTGGCGAATGCAATGGGACTGAACTCGCTTGAGGATCGACCTCTGGCCGAGCCGGAAACCATTGCCCCCCTTGCACCGGAAAACCTTACAGCCCTGCGGGAAGAGGGTTTGCAAAACAGAAACGAACTCAAACGACTCGCTTCCCTTAAGGATTCTGCCGCCGGCTCTTTGCACTCAGCCCGCAGCGGCTATCTTCCTACTCTTTCCGGCGTTGCAAGTTATGGCGAGGCTGCGCAGAGCATGCTCCCGGAAGGAGAAGTCTGGGTTCTGGGAGTCAATCTCTCCCTGCCGATTTTCTCAGGATTCGCCACCAGGGAACAGGTGCGCGAAGCAGATGCAGCCATCCATGCCGTGGAAGCGCAGCAGAAAAATTTACGCATGCAGGTCGCCAGAGAGATTGAATCCGCCTGGCTGGGTATCACGGAAGCCCAGGCCCGCCTTGCAGCAAGCACCAAAGAAACCATCGCAGCCCAGGAGGGCCAGCGCCTGGCCATGGAGCGTTACCGGGAAGGTTTGGGGACAATGATTGAGGCCATTGATGCGCAAGCCCAGGCCTTGAATGCCGAAACCGCTCAGATTCAAGCAGGATACGACCAAAGAATTGCAGGAGCTCGACTGGATCGAGCTCTGGGAAAACAATAGTAAACATTGATCCACATTTTTTCGTTGATGGTGAACGATTACATCAACAGGCAGGATTGAGGAGAAAAATAATGCAAGCTCCGACCAAGTTGAAAATACAGAAAAAACATCTTCTGGCGCTGGCCGGGATACTGGCCGTCGGCCTTGTCCTGCGGCTCACGATTCTGGGACCGACCAAGGTACAGACGGTACGCGTGGTGAAACAGGATCTGGCCGCCCAGGTCTATGGCAACGGTACGGTGGAAGCCAAAGTGGTGGTCAACATTGCCAGCAAAATTACCGGACGAATTGTTGAGGTCAGCGTTGATCAAGGGGACTCGGTCAAACGCGGACAGGTACTGGCAAAACTCGATGCTACTGAATTGCAAGCCCAAGCCCAGCAAGCAGGTGCAACTGCGGAAAAGGCCAATGCCGCGGTCGCATTGGAGCAGGCCAATCTACAAAAAGCCCAGGCCAACCTGTTGCTGGCTGAAAAAAACAGCAACCGTTTCAGCGCCCTTGCCGCGAAAGAACTGGTATCCACCCAGGAGGCCGAGCAATATGAAACCGCTTTTCTGGTGGCCAGGGAAGAGGCGGCACGTGCCGCTGCCGCCCTGAATGCCGCAGGCAGGGAAAAGATGGCAACCATCGCCGCTCTCGCCGCCAGCCGCTCCCGCCTCAACGACGGACTGATTCTGGCGCCGGAGAACGGGATAATCATCCGACGGGAGCTTGAACCCGGAGCCACGGTAACCGCAGGCTTGCCGATTTTTCTGCTGGCCAATCCGGAGACCGTCTGGGTAAAGGCCAATGTGGACGAGTCGCAGCTCAAGGGCCTTGCGCCGGGGCAATCGGCAACAATCACCCTCCGCTCGGCACCGGGGGAAAAATTTCCTGGCCAGGTTGCCCGCCTTGCCTGGGAAAGCGACCGGGTCACCGAAGAGCTTGAGGTGGATGTGGCCTTCACCCCTCCCTTGGCGCATTTCCGTTTAGGAGAACAGGCCGAGGTGCTGATCGCAGCAGGGGCGAGAAAAGACGCTCCATCCATTCCCGGCACCGCTTTAGTGAACAAGGGGAAACAGCGCGGAGTCTGGGTGGTGGACAACAGCCGTCTCCGCTTTCAGGAGGTCTCCACCGGCATTGAAGACATTCATGGCATGGTTGAAATCACCGCAGGACTTGCCGGGCATGAGGATATCGCGATTACAACTCCTGAAAAAATGTCCATGTTCCGCGACGGCCAGAAGGTCCGGGTACGCAAATGAATCTGGCGTTGCGCGACATCCGGCACCAAAAAAGCCGCTTCATCCAGACCTGCCTCGGACTCGGGTTGCTGCTCGGGGTGGTCATGAGCATGAGCGGCATCTACCGGGGCTTATTCACCGACGCCACCGGCATCTTAAACGCCACGGCGGCGGACCTCTGGGTAGTGCAGCAGGACACCAGCGGCCCCTTTGCCGCCACCTCCCGCATGCCCGAAGAGATCAAATACCGGATCCGGGCAGTTCCCGGGGTAGCGCAGGCATCTGCTCTTTCTTTTCAAAATATTCA
>JAHJTI010000028.1 GCA_018829945.1 Pseudomonadota bacterium
TGCCAGTGAATTTTCCACCAACTCCCTGAACCTGCTTTCAGTAATGGCCCGCTGCGTCTCAAGCTCCATAACATAGAGAGCCTGCCCCACATCCTGGGCTATCTCCAGAAACAGCACCTGCTCTTCACGATCATGTTCCCGATCCGCCGAGGCGGAAACACTCAACAAACCGTATGCCTGGTCGTGATGCGTAAGCCCTGCGGTAAGACAAACCCTATCCGCATTGTCCGTTGCCAGAATGCAGCCCGGACACCGTGCGGTCGGATCGCTCACCGCCAACCCCTCTCCGGACAGCGCCTTTTCCGTGCAGGCGGGAAAATGACCCTTTTCCATGCCCTGCCGCACCCGGCTGAATCTCTCCCCCAGGCCGACCTCTGCACAGCAGACCAGTTCCGCTTGTTTGTTTATGATGGCAAGCCAGGCGCTGTGATAATGTCCTTCGTCCACCAGAATGCGGCAGATGCCCTCGACAAGCTCCTCACGGTTCTTCCGCTCGGCCAGCAACAGATGTATCCGGCGCATGGTCCGCACAAGCAGGGCAAGATTTTCCTCCCTCTCCCTGCTCTTGCCCCGTTGCAACACCCAGATTCGCGTCGATACTCCGCAGATGCCGCCAAACAGCAACAAAAAAGTAGTTAGCAGAATAGAGTCGGACTCGCCCCGCCCTGTTTGCAACAGGGAAAAAAGGGACAACAGCATCCCCCCTCCCAGAAAAGCCAGGATATTCAGTATGCTTTTCCGCATCCGTCCGGAAAAAATCCCTGTATTGCTCAATTATTGCCCTCCAGCATGGCCAAACCGATATCAAGCAGATCACATACCTCGATATTTGGGACATTACGCAATCATCTTCAAACAGAGTTTCGGCGGACACACAATCTATTCAAGCAATATCCGTTCGCCCTGAGCCCGTCGAAGGGTGCTGTTGCGACTCCATCAGATTTAATGGTAGCACATCGCATCCCACGGCCATGAAGCTAAAATGTCGACATCCCGCTCCATTCCTGGAAACGGTACAGCCAGTACCGTAACGGCGAGTCTTCGGAAAACTCCTTGAAATCAATGGAATAATTACCATCCCGGTTCCGCCAGAGCCGCTCGAAATAGCCGGTTGCCTCCCGCATCACTTTCGCATCTTTCGGTCCGGCCACCTCCAGGCAGGTTTCCAGATTCAGGTCGTCAATATTCCGCCGGGTCAGATTGGCTGAGCCGCCGATGAGCACAGTGTGTTCGGGTTGGGAAATAATGGTCAGCTTGCTGTGAAACTGCTCACCATGCGTTTCGTACCAGCGCACCTGAATCACACCCTCGGATCTCGCAACAAGTTCGCTGGCCACCGGCCGGTTGGGGATGCCGTTCTTGCTGCGGCCAAAAGCATCCTTGTTGGGATCAAGCAGCAACCGCACCTCGCCCCCCCTGTCCGTAGCACCGAGAAGCCCTTCGATGATATCGCGGTCGGAGAGGTAAAACATGGCCATTCGCACCGAACATCCACTGCTGCAACGGGAAAGCTCCTGCAACAGCCGCGACTTGATTTTTCCTTCGGTGAGCAGCCGTACTTGCAGATCGCCGGATTTCCGGGAAACCGGCAACGCCCATTTGGGAAGAGCTTCCCTGGAAAGATTTGCCACTGCACCTTCCGAATCGACAATATCCTGCAGCACGTTGCCTTGAACGACAAAACCGATGTTGGAATGGTAGGCGCTGGCGTCATGGGGATTGGCCGAGGTGATAAGCGCCTCTTTTTCATTGGCCGCAACCTTGCGGTGATTGGCCTTGAAGTTGAGAAGGCTTAAATAGGCCCGCAGGGTCATGTCCGGGCCGTTCTCGGCAAAAGGAGAAGGAATCCAGCCTTCGCCCTGTGTTCCGAACCATTGACAGAAAATCCGCCACCAGGCCGAATAGAAGATGTTGGAATCGCGCAACCTATCAGTATCGGTGTATATGATCCGAACACCGCTTGCCCGTAATTTCTTGAAATGCTCAGGCTCTTCCGGCCCGTAACTCCGGTTGATTGCATCGGTGATGAGCACAATGTCCACTTTGGGCGACTGCTCTTTCTTCTTAACGAGCCTTCCAGTCAGATCCTCGGCCAGGGCGGGGAATTTACCCCCCTGTCCGTGAACGCTGTTGAACAAAAAAAGGTCAAGCAGAACAAACCGCTTGGCTTCATCGACGATCCGGCACATCCGGTTGAAAATAGCCTGCTCACGAACCACCACTCCCGCACGCTGGTAGGTGAAGTCAGCCAGGAATTCGACCTCCGGCACGGAGTGCACTGATCCTTCCAGCGAAAGCCCCTGGGGCAGAGGCTTGCTCTGTCCATATGCCATGAGGACAATCCAGATAGCGGTCACGGCAATTGTAATGAATTTCACGAATTCCCCCTCAAGATTTTGCCCTGCAAATCACCATTGAAACAATTACATCACAGCCCCATCAGGCTTGTCAATCATGACGATTATGCAACGAAAAAGGTATGCCGGAAGAAAAGCGGAAAGAGGGACGGCTCACATGGATATGCGACAAAATGGCTGCAACACGCTTGTTGCGTATCGCCGGCCGGAAAACAACACAGCTCACACTGTTGCCAGAAAGATATCCACCAGATTCGGATCAAACTGGGTTCCGGACAGGGAGCGAATGTGCTCGGCAACCTTTTCCTGGGGCCATGCTTCGCGGTAGCGACGATCCGACACCAGGGCGTCCCAGGTATCGGCAATGGCGAAGATCCGGGCGGCCAGAGGAATCTGTTCGCCTTTCAAGCCGCGCGGATAGCCGGTGCCGTCCCACCATTCATGATGGCAATAAGGGATATCAAGGGCCGGGCGCAGATAGTGGATGGGGGAGAGCAGCTCAAAGGCAAAGGCCGGATGCTGCCGCATGATCTGCTGCTCCTCTTCGGTAAGCGGCCCCGGCTTCATCAAAACGGTGTCGGGCACCGCCATCTTGCCGATATCATGAAGCAATGCACCGCGACGGACATGATCAAGCTCGTCCTCCCGGATGCCCAGGGCGCAACCAACTTTCAGGGTAAGCTCGGCCACCCGCTGGGTATGGCCCTCTGTTTCCGAATCACGCAGCTCCAGCGCCTTTGCCCAACCCTCGATGGTGGTATCATAGGCCAGGGTCAATTCGATATTCGATTCCTGAAGCTTGCGAAACAGCGTCGCATTGTCGATTGCTATGGCCGCCTGGACCGCCAGGGCCTCAAAAAAGTCAAACCATTCCGGGTCTGCCTCGAACCGCTCCCGGCAAAAAATCTCAAAAACGCCTTTCACCTGCCCTTTGGCTATCAGGGGCACCGCGTAATAGGTGATAAATTTCTCTTTCTGGAGCAGTTCGTGCCGGACAAACGTGTTGGGTTGCGCGGTAAGGTCGTCAATATGGACGACCCGCCGCTCATAGGCGGCAAGCCCGGCGCTGCCCTCGCCAAGCCGCACTCTGGTCTGCCGGATGCCCATCCCCTCAAAGCCCCAGTCAGCGCCATGATCCAAGGTCTGGGTATGGGTGTTGAGCAGAAGAATAGCCCCGGCATCCATGCCCAGCTGCGATACGGTCTGTTCCAGAAAAAGTTTCATGGTCAGCCGCAGATCAAGGCTCGCGGTAATCACCATATCAATGCCGTGCAGGGTGGTCAGGTGCTGGAGCCTCACCCTGGCCCGCCCTTCCGCCTCAAGCCGACCCTCGATCTCCTGTTCGAGTTCCGTGTTTTTCTGAACAAGGGCACTGTTCGTCCGGACGATTTCCAGATCCGCCTCATGAACCTTCGAAATGGTGAGCTTGGACAAACCGATGACCAGGAAAACGAAAAATGAGCCCCCGAGAAAAACCAATCCGGTGACGATTTCCACTGGAAAAACAAGCTGCTTGATCTGAATGACGATAAAAAAGAGATACCCGGCAATGAAAAACACGTTCAACCCGGACAGGGCGCGCCATTTGCCCACACAGGAAAGGGGAACCTGCCGCCGGGTCTCCATGCAGAGACGCGCCGCGGCAACAAGAAAAAATATTCCCGGAATCACCAGGATGATGGAGAGCAACTGACTCGATGTCATACTATTTCCTTACAGCACAAGGATTTACCTTGAGACTTCCCGTTTTCAATACACATTTCCCGGCTACCCTGCACTCAGTTTACAAAGGGGCGAAACTAAAGTCAAAATCTCTGAGCAGCACCGATTTCAGCATGGCTGGAACCGATGGGAACCATTGCTTTTCAGAATATTTTCCCCTAACATGACAGGAGTATTCTCCGTCACCGATGGAACCGTCACCGCGCCTGGCAACAACACGGGAGTAAACAACGAAATGCAGCCACTGGTCATCGAATACCGTTTCCGTCTGCAGGACAACAGCGAAGAGCTTTTTACCATCCGCCTCGATTCGCAAACCCTTGAAACCCTGCCCGATTCCGATGCCGACCCTCTGCCGGACTGGACAGCCCTCTCCTTTTCCCAGTGCGCCAGTTGTCCATTGACTGCGACATCCTCACCCCGCTGTCCGGCAGCGGCAAATCTTGCCCCCATTGTTCAACGCGGGGAAAAACTTCTCTCCATCGATCAGGTGGATCTTCAGGTTACAACCGCCGAACGAATAAGTCTCCAGAAAACCACGGCGCAACGGGCGCTCTGTTCGCTGATGGGTCTTGTCATCGCGACTAGCGGCTGTCCGCATACCGCGTTCTTCAAGCCCATGGCCCGATTTCATCTGCCGCTGGCCAGCGAAGAAGAAACCATCTTTCGCGCCACGTCAACATACATGCTGGCTCAATATTTCGTAAATAAGGAGGATGGGCAGGCGGACTTCAACCTGGAGAAACTGACCAATCTGTACCAGACCATGCAGGAGGTCAATCTGGCCATGGCAAAAAGGGTGCGGAGCGCATCAAAAACCGATTCATCCCTCAATGCCATTGTCCTGCTGGACATGTACGCCAAGGCCCTGCCCTATGTGATCAAGCAGTCCCTCGACGAGTTGCGTTATCTGTTTGATCCGTTTTTGAAAACTGTCGGATCTTCGGGGAAAACCTCGTCTTCGTGACATCCCATCACAAAACCACTCGAAACGATAAATCTTCGTCACCCCGGCGAACGCCGGGGTCCAGAACCCAAACCTACTGGCTTACGGCTTTCGCCGGAAAGATGGGGAAATACCAGCAATACCTTGCAAATTTTCATAATTAGACCCTAACGGCGGCGGACTCCACCGATTGCCCTGGCTCTGGCTGCCGCCGACCTGCCCAGGCTGCCGCGGGAATCAGCCGATGCCACCTGACTATACAAGGCTTGGGCCTTGGAAAATTCCGATATTTTTTCATAGCTTTCGGCAAGAAAAAAAGCACCGCCCAAAGTGGGCATCAGTTTCATGCTTTTTTCCAGATGCTCCTTGGCCAGAACGGGATTGTTCTCTTTCAGATACAGATAGCCAAGGCCGAAGTGACTCTCGAAATATTCCCCGTCAAGCTGCACAGCCTTGATCAACCGTTTTTTAGCCTCGGCATGATTGTCGTTTTTCAAATACGCCATCCCCAAGGCGTTGTGCAGCAACCCCTGAGCAGGAGCTTTCCGGACGGCCTGCTCATACATGGCAATGGCCCCGGCCATATCCCTGCCCCGTTCTTTCTCCCTGCCCTTGTCGTAATCAGCGTATGCCTCGCTGGTTTTCATTAGCGGAGCCATCGCCCGCTTGAAATCACCATCTCCGGAAACATACGCCTCATTGTTCATCGCCCAACTGTATCGGCTGTCGATATAGTATTGATTATCCCGCATCCGTTCTCTGGAAAACGGATGGGTGCGAAACAATCCCTGGAGCCACTGGGCCTCGCCTTCGCCGCTTTTTCTGGCTAAGAATTCCTGCAACTCAACCGCGCCTTTGGGGCTGTACTGGGCTTTCACCATATAGTCGATGCCCAGTTGATCAGCCTCGCGCTCTTGTTCGCGGCTGTAGGAGCTGTCCAGAATCGAACCGGCTATCTGCCCTGCCTGCTGTGCCGCTCCGCTATATGATGTACCGCTGCTCTGATAGGATAAAATCTGCAACCCTATATTAAGCAGGATGCCGCGCTGCAGGTTCTGCATCGAATGCCGGGCCGTGACATGGCCGAGTTCATGCCCCAGCACCGCGGCGAGTTGGGACTCGTTCTCCAGGGCGACCAGCAATCCGCGGGTAATGGCGATATTCCCGCCGGGCATGGCAAAGGCATTGGGGCTGGAATCGTTGACAACCTTGAAGGTATAGGACAGATGCGGCCGATGGCTGACCAGCGCCAACCGCATTCCTATGGCAGTAACATACTCCTTGAGGCGCTGGTCATGGTATTCCCCCTGCATCCGCTGGATCGCCTCGGGAAAGGCCTTGCTGCCAAGCGAAACCTCTTCCTGCTCGCTCATGTTGTAAAAAGCCAGCTCCGATTTGCCGGTGACCGGATTTACCGCGCAACCGGAAAGACAGGACAGAGACAACGCGAGAACGGAGAGGATCAGCCATTGAACACGGTGCATGAGAATACCTGAAGATAATTGCCGTACAAGGCATGAAAACAAAAAAGAGACAAATCCTTGTTGTTTCATTGATATTGCAAAGGATTGAATGATGCGTATTCCGGTTTACCGTAAGGACAGCACTTTTACAACCCTTCGACAGGCTCAGGGCGAACGGTCAACTGCGTAACTAATCCGTTCACCCTGAGCCTGTCGAAGGGCAATCGGAAAATGTCATTCTATTCAATCCCTCAATCAAACGCAAGCAGGGTTGAAATCTCCGAACTCCATAAAAAAAGGGTGGCCAAACGGCCACCCTTTTTTTAACCAAACAGTCTTGCTCTCGCGTTAGAAGCGAACGTCGAGCAGAAAGTAGAGATTGTCAAGTTGAGCGGTGGAATCGCCGAAATCACCGATGTGCAACCCGCTATTGCTATAATTGTAGTTAATATGGGTGTACCCCAACCGGCCAAAGAGATTATCATTGAACGGTTGAATGTAGTAGAAATCATACGCATCGCCACGGGTGGCCAGCTTATTGTACAATTCAGCGCTGCCCCAGGTGAAGTTAAACCAGTAGTCGCTACCATGGTTGTATTCAAACCCGACCTTGGGGTTATTCCAAGGTTTGTAGGGGATGTTGTAGCGGAGACCGGTATGCACCGCCCAGCCTGTATGGCTGGTGGTCCCATCATTGTTCATGAGACCAGCGACTCCTTCAAGAGTAGCGATGGAACCATTTGTATCATAACCGATTGTTCCACTGGGACGGGTCTTGTTCAGACCAGTGGAAAGAAAAATATCAAAACCGGAATCGGCAACGTTGTTGGCCTGGGCATGAATGCCATAAAGATCCATGTCGCCGATGTTGTTCGAGCTGGTTGCCTCAGAATTTCCGAGATAGTAATTATTCGCGGTCAAATCGCTGGCACGCAGGGCGCTCAACACCAAGAGGCTGTCCCGCACACCCGGAATTTCGGTCTCGAAAAATACGGCGTACACATTGCTGTCATCCAACGCCTGGCCATAATTATCCATATACGCCACAGCGGTGTTGGTATCCTGATAGGTTTTGCCCCAGGCAAAGCGGATACCGGAATTCTTCCAGCCCAGATACCGCTCCAAACCAACTGTGGCCACCACGCCGTCCGCCTCGCCGTCAAACAGCAAAGAAGGATAGGTGGACTGCCGGAGTCGATTCTCTTTCAACTCGGAAGGAGGGCCCTCGGAAGAGGGATGACGACCAAAAGTCAGCGCCAACGGAAAGGGCATGCCCTCAGGAATCCAGTCCACATAGGCGCGATCCAGCTTCAAACCGCTGTCCCCAGGCACATGGGCCGCATTGGAGTCATTGGTATAAATGTTCGCCGCATCATTGGAGAAATTCTTGTAGGCGGTAATACGCCCGGTGAACAGGAGATTTTTTTGAATCTCGGAATCCAGATTCAACCGGAAGCGGTTGCTCCAATGGTTGTCGTTATGTTCCCTTACTAAAGACCCCGGAGACAAATTTGCGTTATTCTTCACCTTGAAAAAATCCGCCCGAGTGCGCAGTTCGGCGCCCAAGTTGATACGGTCCTTCAGGGTTTTGGTCTCAACCTTGTCCAGGGTGTCGTAAATATTTTCCACGTCACGAGCCAGCTTTCCCGGCATGGCGGCAGCAGCGGCCTTGTCGGACGGGCTGGCGGTTTTTTCCATCTGATCAACACGCTTCTGCAAGGTGTCCAGACGTTCCAGAATAGCCTTATAATCTTCTGCCGGAATGGACACAACGCTCTGGCCGCCTGCTCCTGCGGCGGCAACGCTTGTCCAGGCAAGTAACGCACCTGCGGTCAATAAAATTTTTTTCACTTCTTCTCCTCCTCCCAGTGAATATCTTTTTTCGTCAGTGAATTATTTAGGAATAACCGCGGCAGCAGGCTGGTCGCTGTCGGCCGAATGCGCCACCAAATACTTTATCACCGACTGCAGGTCTGCATCACTCAAACCCATGTCGCCAGGATGACGGCCACGGGCAAAGTATTTTTCCCAAACAGTTCCGGCTTTATCGGCAGGGTTTACAATAGCAGCCTTGCCCCCTTTTTTGTGGCATGTGCCACAGCTCTGTAAAAAGAGCGCGTCCCCACTGGCCGCCAAAGCGACAGCAGGAAGCATAAGCGACATTGCTGTCAACATTGTTACGATTCGCTTCTGCACCAACTCACCTCCCTATTTAAAAATTGATAACAGAATTCCTGTTTCCTGAACGTTTATACCTGTTTACTTTCAAAAAAGTCAACTTATCATCTCTGTTTTTCAAATTTCTTTGTCCGAAGAAAACCCTTTAGTGGTGCGGGTTTACTTTTCATTGTCCCGACTCAGCAGATTCTGGGAAGCTGTTCGCCCACCGGCATGTCTACAATCCGTTGCGTCCCTAAGGCTGTACGCATTATCACCATCCCTTGATTGTCGCCAAACACCTCGCCGATGATAGTGGCTTCCCTTCCCAATGGATGACTCCGCATGGACATCACAATTTTGTCGGCGACCTCCGCCGGCACAACAGCAACCAGCTTGCCCTCGTTGGCGACATACATGGGGTCGATACCCAGCACCTCGCACGCGCCCCGCACCTCAGGCCGCACCGGGATGGTATCCTCCTCCAGGACGATGCCGACTCGGGAAGAAGCGGCAAACTCGTTGAGCGTGGTGGCAAGCCCCCCACGGGTGGGATCGCGCATGGCATGAATCTCCGGCGAGGCGTGCAGCATTGTTTCCACCAGTCCATTTAAAGAAGCGGTGTCACTTTGCACCCGGGATGCAAAGGAAAGCCCTTCCCGAGAGGTCAAAATCGCCATACCGTGATCAGCAATGGAGCCGGACAGTATAATTTTGTCCCCGCTTTTAAGATTGGCGGCTGAGATATTCACCCCCTGCGGCACCTTGCCCACCCCGGTAGTGGTAATGAAGAGCTTGTCGCAACAGCCCCGGTTCACCACCTTGGTGTCTCCGGTCACGATCTGCACCCCGGCGCCTTTAGCCGCCTTTTCCATGGAGAGCAGAACGCGATGCAGGGTGGCCAAGGGCAACCCCTCTTCAATAATAAAGGCTGCGGCCAAATAAAGCGGCGTGGCCCCGCTCATGCAGACATCGTTCACTGTCCCGTTGATTGCCAGATCGCCGATATCGCCCCCCGGAAAAAACAGGGGATCAACCACAAAGGAGTCGGTGGTCAGAGCCAAGCGCCCTTGGGGAAAATCAACCACCGCCTGATCCTCGAGCCGATTCAATGTTTCATTACCAAAACGCGGCAGAAAAAACCGACTGACAAGCTCGGCAGACAACCGCCCGCCGCTGCCATGCGCCAACTGGATGGTTTCATATTCCGTAATGGGCAGGGGGCAACTGAAATGTTCAGGCTTCATGGTGCTCATGTCAAATCCTGTGGTATTTAAAGTAAGCGGCGCACGCACCCTCGCCGGAAACCATGGTAGCCCCCAGAGGATGCTCCGGAGTACATTCCCGGCCAAAGGATGGACAGCTATCCGGCTTGATCAACCCCTGCAGAATATCACCGCTTTTGCACAGATCCGATTCCTGCACGCTGATGGTTTCCACACCAAATTTCCGCTCGGCATCGTAAGTTGCGAACTGACCCCTGATCACCAAACCGCTGGCAGGCAACACTCCGATCCCCCTCCAGGCTTTATCGCTCACCGCAAAGACCTCATCCACAACCCGTTGCGCCGCCTGATTGCCTTCCCGGCTCACCGAGCGTCCGTACTGGTTTTCGACCTCATGACGACCTGCCTCCAACTGACGGAGAACCATGAGCAGACCCGCGAGGATATCGACGGGCTCAAAGCCGGTGACCACGATAGGCACCCGGAACTCCTCGGCAAGAGGTTCGTATTCCTGCCAGCCCATAACCGTGCAGACATGCCCCGGAGCCAGATACCCCTGCACCCGGTTGCCCGGAGAAGACAGCAAGGCCCGGATGGCGGGCGGCACCAGGACATGGCTGGCCAGCAGGCTGAAGTTCGTCAACCCCTCCCGCTTTGCCTGCATCAGGGCCATAGCATTGCCCGGGGCCGTTGTTTCAAAACCCACAGCCAGGAAAACCACCTCCCGCTCCGGATTCTGCCGGGCCAGGGTTACGGCTTCCAGCGGCGAATACACCATGCGCACGTCGGCCCCGGCGGATTTCGCCATGAACAGGCTTGAGGCGCTGCCCGGCACCCTGAGCATATCGCCGAAGCTGGTGAAGATCACCTCTGGCTTGGCGGCAATGGCCACCGCCCGGTCAATGGTCTCCACCGGAGTCACGCAGACCGGGCAACCCGGCCCATGCACCAGCTCGACCTGGGCTGGAAGAAGCTGATCAAGCCCGTTTTTCATAATGGCATGGGTATGGCCGCCGCAGATCTCCATGATCACCCAGGGTCGGGTTACGATCTGCCGGATTTGATCAAGAAGACGCTTGGCCAGGGCCGGGTCGCGGTATTCATCAACAAATTTCATGGGGATAAAAACCCTTCGTTATGAGAGCCTCTTGCAAAACTCTGCCAAATTGAATCTCCCCTCCCTTGACGGGAGGGGGACAGGGGGAGGGTGATGCTGCAACTTGCCGATTTCATATCTATTTCCCCCTCTCCCTCGCCCTCCCCCGCCAGAGGGGAGGGAATTTTTGGGCCTTTTGCAAAGAGCTACTTTTCCAACGGGTTCCCGAAAACATCGGTGCCCTGCGCAGCTACGGCATCGACCAGTTCCCGCCAGGCCTCGAAACTCTGTTGCGCCTCTTCCTCATTCAGCACTGACAGGGCAAACCCGGCATGGACTACGGTGTACTGGCCCACCGCAATCTCAGGCACATACTCAAGGCAGATCTTGTTGACCGTGCCGCTGTAATCCACATGCCCCATGAGCAACCCGTTTTCCTGAAATATCTCCACAACCTTGCCGGGAATCGCCAAACACATACCATCACCCTTTTTTCAAAGACTCGCGGCCGATCACCGCCTGCCCCAAGGAAATGCAGCCATCATTGCAAGGCAGCTCTTTATGAAGCAAAACCTCAAACCCGACGCGATCCAGGGAGGCAAGCAGCCCCTCCAGAAGCAACCTGTTCTGAAAAACACCGCCGCTCAAGACCACTGTATTTATTTTCTCCCGACGGCGCGCTTCTTCGGCCACCCTAGTAAAAACAGCAACCAACCCGGCATGAAACCTGCGGCTGATTTCGCCTTGCACCATGCCGGTCTGCACGGCTTGAGCCACCTCCCGGATCAACGAACGCACCGAGATTTTAAGCATATCATTTTCTTCGTATACTTCGCAGGGAAATACCTCCTCGCCAAGCCCCTCCGCCGTCTGCATCAGTTCAATGGCAGCCTGGGCCTCGTACTGGATGACCTGTCTGCCACCGATCATGGCTGCCACCGCATCAAAAAGCCTGCCGCAACTGCTGGTTAAAGGGGAGTTCAATTTTTTTCGCACCATGGACCGAATCATCCCGCAGTCATGGTCCGCCATAAATGGCAGTTCGGGCGCATTTTCGCCATAGGCAGCAAAGAGATAACTCACCGCGGTTCGCCAGGGTGCCTGTACCGCTGCATCCCCGCCCGGCAAGGGCAAGGATTCCAGTCCGCCAAACCGCCGGTATCCGGACCCATCTCCCACCAGCATCTCTCCTCCCCAGATGGTCTGGTCCGGGCCATACCCGGTTCCATCGAGGATGATGCCGATAGCCGGCCCCTCATGGTGATTCTCGGCCAAGCAGGCAACCAAGTGGGCATGGTGATGCTGCACCGCCAGAGTGGGGACAGTCTTTTGCTCCTCGGCCCAGCGGCTTGAAAGATACTGCGGGTGCAGGTCATGCACGATGAGAGACGGATTGATTTCAAAGAGGGATGCCAGTTGGTCGATGCTCTTTTGAAAAACCCGATAGGCTTCGAGATTTTTCAAGTCCCCGATGTGCTGGCTCACAAAGGCCTGCTTTCCTTTGAGCAGACAAACGGTATTCTTGAGTTCCGCCCCCACCCCGAGGACCATCTCCCCTGTTCCCGCGAGTTCTAGGGGCTTCGGAGCAAAACCCCGGCTGCGGCGCACCTGTCGGACCATGCCGCCCTGAAGGGCAATCACCGAATCATCACAGGGCAGATGTATCCCCCTATCATGCACAAGAAAACAGTCGGCGATTTCAGCCAGCCGCTCCTCTGCCTCGCGGTTCTCAATGCAGATCGGCTCTTCGCTGCGGTTGCCGCTGGTCATCACCAGGGCCCGCACAGGTCCCTGCAACAACAGATAATGAAGCGGCGCATAGGGCAGCATAAGACCGAACTGATCGTATCCCGGGGCGACCTCTTCCGCCAGCCCATGGTCCTCTTTTTTGGTAGCCAGAACAATGGGCCGCGCCTGACTCTCCAACGCCTGCTCTTCCATGGTTTCCAAGCGACACAACTTCCGGGCCGTTTCCAGACCGGCAACCATGACCGCCAGTGGCTTGGCCTCCCGTTTTTTCCTCCGGCGCAGACGGCTCACAGCCTGACCGTTGGCCGCGTCCACCGCCAGATGAAAGCCGCCGATCCCCTTAACCGCCACGATCTCACCATTTGCCAGCCGACGGACCACCTCACTGATCGCCTCTTCCCGTTCCGCCACCCTCTGCCCATCCACCGCGACAAGGCCGAGCTGCGGACCGCAATCCGGGCAGCAGTTGGGCTGGGCATGAAACCGCCGGTTGGAGGGATTATCATATTCACGCCGGCAGGCCGGACACATGACAAAATCACGCATGGTCGTGTGGGGCCTGTCATAGGGGATGCGCAGGACAATGGTATAGCGGGGCCCGCAATTGGTGCAGTTGATGAAGGGGTAGCGAAAACGGCGATCAACGGGGTTGAAAAACTCGACCAGACAATCTTGACACACGGCGACATCAGGTGAGATCAGGGTGGAAACCGGACCGAAAACCGTTGAGTGACGAAGAACAAAATCGTTGTCGTG
Source organism: Pseudomonadota bacterium (assembly GCA_018829945.1). GTDB lineage: Bacteria > Desulfobacterota > Desulfobulbia > Desulfobulbales > Desulfurivibrionaceae > Thiovibrio. Next base: position 13,473 of record JAHJTI010000028.1, read on the forward strand.
GAGCAGGGAGATGGGGCCAGCAACGATCTCGCCGACCTGGGACAGGGGGGGCGCTTCTTTGCGCAGGGCATCAAGAAAGTTTCGGAGTTGCGAAGGCTGCCCCTCGGCCTCGATAACAACCCCTTCCGGAGTGTTGGTCACAAAACCGGTCAAGGCGCGATCTCCGGCCAGGCGGTACACAAAAGGCCGAAAACCGACACCCTGGACAATACCGCCCACCGATATCTTCCAGCGCTCGGTTTGCATGAAACTCCTTCCGCCCATAACCGTAAACCGATCAGGGGCATACGCTCTCGTTATAATCAGCAGCCTTTAGCCCTGTACTCGCTGCCCGCGCAGCCATTCCAGCCAGGCACCCATCCCCTCGCCGGTTCGGGCGGAGATTTCAAAAAACTCCAGATGGTGGTTCACCCGCATGGCATATTCCCGGCAGCGGGATACGTCGAAATCAAGATGGGGAAGCAAATCTGTTTTGTTGATCAGGCAAATGTCAGCCGCATCGAACATGGCCGGATATTTGAGGGGCTTGTCCTCCCCCTCGGTGACGCTGATGATCACCACCTTGGCCGCCTCCCCCAGATCAAACATGGCCGGACAGACCAGGTTGCCGACATTTTCTATAAACAGCAGGGAATTCTCGACCAATTCCATCTGATGCAGGGCCTGATGCACCATGTCCGCGTCAAGATGGCAGCCTGCCCCGGTGTTCACCTGAACCACGGGCACGCCGGTGGCATCGATCCGTTCGGCGTCGAGCATGGTCTGCTGATCCCCTTCAATCACCGCCATGGGTATCTCGTCCCGAAGTTCCCGAATAGTTTTTTCCAGGATAGTGGTCTTGCCCGAACCGGGAGAACTGACCAGATTGAGCGCCACAATCCGCTGTTTATTGAAAAAAACGCGGTTATGCGCGGCTATTCCATCGTTTTTCCCGAGCACGGCCTCCCGCACCTCCACGATTCTCTCCCGGCGAGGAGAACCCTGATGCGGATGGTGGTGGTGTCCGGCAGAACCTGACCCGGAAACAGCCTGACCCGGCCTCTTGATCGTGACGCTGTTCCCCGTCTGGCTGCAGTCGCAGGAATCACACATGGTTTCCCCTATTCTTCATCAATGGTGAAGGATACAACCTTCAATTCTTTTCCCTGCACGGTCTCCACCCCATAGCCGCCGCATTGCGGACACTGGCCGAGCAGGGAGTCAAGCGCAAAGGAATGAGCGCAGCCCAGGCAATTGCCAAGACCGTCAACCTCGCGGACTTCAAGACGAGCGCCTTCCGCCGGGGTATTACGGGAAGCAGCGTCAAAACAGAAGACCAGCGCTTCGATCATCACCCCGGAAAGCTTCCCGGCCTCAAGTTCGACCGAGGTTATCTTCTTTCCCCCGGCACCCTGCGCCTTTTCCGAAACAAGCTCGACGATGTTTACTGCCAGGGACATTTCATGCATGCATTCATGATACACAATGGCGCGGACTTGTTCCAGAACGGAACAAGCCGGCACTGCTTTTTTCCGGTTTTCCCGACAAGTTATACCCGAGTGTCAGGTTCAAGGGAATCATCAACAGCCGGGCCATGCACCGGCAGGGTAATGATAAACCGCGCTCCCATCCCGGGAGAGCTTTCCGCAGTGATGGTTCCCCCGTGCCGCTCTACAATCCGCTTGCACACCGCCAGGCCGATTCCGGTCCCCTCATACTGACTCCGGCCGTGCAATCGCTGAAAAAGGCCGAATATCCTGTCCGCCGATTCAGCCGCAAAACCAATGCCGTTATCTTCCACGGTGATACAACAGGACTCATCGAGTCCACCCCCATCCGCACCGGCAATCATCCTGCCGGTAACAAGAACGCGGGGAGGCTGACCCGGATTGCTATATTTAAGCGCGTTGGCAATGAGATTCTGGAAGAGCTGCCGAATCTGGAGAGGATCAGCCTTGATCCGGCACAGGTTGTCAATTTCGATCCTACCGCCGGTAGCGGCGATCTGCATTTCCAGATCGGAAACCACATGCAGCACAATCTTTTCCAGATCAATCTCCTCAAAAGGCTGGGCTCTTGAGGAAAACCGCGAATAGGACAGAACCCCGAAAATCAGCTCCTGCATCCGCGCGGCAGCGGTTTCGATCCGCCGGACATACTCCAAACCCTGTTCGGGGATGTCCTCTCCATATTTGGCACGCAATCTTTCACTGAAAGCCTGAACAAGAACCAACGGCTCCCGCAGGTCATGGGACGCCATATAGGCAAAATCCTGTAAATCTTTATTGCTGTGGGCCAATTCCACACTTTTTTGAGCAAGACGGTCACGGGACTGCTGCAACGCCTCTTGAGCTGCATCGAGTTCCGCGACCCGTCGCCGCAGAATGCCGCCGCCGAGAAGCATTCCGACCACTCCGATGAACCAGATCAGCCCGGCTCTGAGAAGATGGGAGAACACCTGTTTTCCCTGAAGGGTCAGCGCTTCCTCCATGGACAGGCTGACACTTATGCCGCCACGGATATCACCCTCCTTATACCCTTGGTGTCCGTGGCAAGACAGGCAGTCCGGCGTAACCGTAACCGCCTGAATCAAGCGCAAACGCGGCATTCCCGCAACCTGGGTAAATTCGATTTTTTCCGGCAGTCGGGACTGGACAAATTCCTCAAGACTTCGGCGCTCCCATTCATCCGGAGCATTTCCCGGCCGCAGCGGGTTGAGACTTGTCATTCTGGCGACCACACCAAAGAGACTTGAAAAATCTTCGCCCACCTGCCGCATCATGTAGGCCGGGTTCATCAGGGTAAGCTTCCGTCCCGAGGGAGTCACCAAATCCCGTTCAGGAACGTGTTCCAGGTAAGGGTTTGCCGGAGTTCTCTCGTCAACAGGCACATAGACACCGCCGTGGGATGCTCCCCAGATACGCAAGGCCCGGTCTTTATTGCAATAGGCCCGGATTTCACTGATCGCGATCTCTTTGGTTATCTGCCGAATACTGTTTATTTCATAAAGGGAAAGCCCGGCGATGAACAGAGTCCAAAATCCGACCAGCATCCAGGTGAACCGTTGGACAGGCACGGGCATGATTTTTGAGATGTACGGCTCTGCCGAATCGTTCACGTATCACCCGGGAATCAAAGGCTCTTTGCAATGCCCTGTACTATAAACGACAGGAAGAAAGCCGGAACACCCAAAACCATTCTGGAACAGATTCCTCTGCTCCTTCTACGAATCAGGCCAGATGGACGGATCGGCAACGCCGATCTTCATGGCGAACTTCAGCATGGCCAACGGCTCGCTCATTCCGATCTTTTTACTGATGTTGGAACGATGTTTCTCCACGGTTTTTGGACTGAGACACAAGAGCTCCGCAATGCACTTGGTGGAATTACCTTCGATGACCAGCCGGAATATCTGCTGCTCCCGGTCGGACAACAGGTCGTATCTGCTCGATTCGGCGGATTTGCGGTCGTCATTGTTGAGGTAA
>JAHJTI010000332.1 GCA_018829945.1 Pseudomonadota bacterium
ATTCAGCGAAGGCCAGAGCAATCATCTCTCGCAACTTGTAAAAATCGGCCTGGGGCTTTCTTCGGAAAAGAACATTGACCGGCTTCTTGGAAGAATCGTCCGGGAAGCCCGGAACTTCACCAATGCCGATGGCGGAACCTTGTATATCATGGAGAGCGAGCGGGCTACCCTTGATTTTGCCATTGTTCAGAATGACTCGCTCGGGGTGTTTATGGGAGGGAGCGGGGAAGCCATCTCCTGGCCCCCCGTGCCGCTGCGTTTTGCCGATAATCAGGAAAATCACCGTAACGTTTCAGCTCATTGCGCTCTCACCGGCGAGCCGGTCAATATTGCCGACGTGTATGACGCCGAAGGCTATGACTTCCAGGGAACCCGTGATTTTGACGCCTCCACGGGGTATCGCTCCCGCTCGATGCTGGTGATTCCCCTTCGGGACCATGTGGATGAGGTTATCGGGGTGCTGCAGCTGCTCAATGCCAAGGATCGGGAAACCGATGCGGTTGTTCCCTTTCCCGAACATGAGGTGGGGATGGTCATGAGTCTGGCTTCCCAGGCGGCCACCGCCCTTACCAAGATGCGGCTGGTCCGGGAGCTTGAAAATCTGCTGGATGCTTTTGTGCGGACAATAGGCGATGCCATTGACGAGAAATCCCCGTATACGGCAGGGCACGTTTTCCGGGTTGCCAATCTTACCGAGGAGATTGCTCTTGAAGTGAACAGCTCCACCACCGGCAAGTTCGGTTCGGTCAGCTTCAGTCCCGATGAGCTTGCCGAGATCAGGATGGCGGCCTGGCTCCATGACGTGGGAAAGATCACCACGCCAGAGCATCTTATGGACAAGGCGACCAAGCTGCAGACCATTTTCGATCGGATAGAGCTGATTCGGCATCGGGTGGAAATCTCCAGATTGACCGAGGAGCTTATCCGCGTGGAAAACGAACCCTGTCAGAGGCAGGAAGTGCCTCACCCCTCCCGTCGTTCTGTTAGAAAACCGGAAGAATGGCAGGAAATCATCAATTTTCTCGATACGATCAATCTTGGAGGCGAGGGGTTGTCTGCCGCCAGCATTGCGAAAGTGCGGCGACTTGCCGGAATAACCTACGTGGTGGGCGGGGTGGAGCTGCCCCTGCTCGCGCCCGATGAGGTTGAGAATCTGTGCGTGGTAAAAGGCACCCTTACCACCGCGGAACGCAAGGTGATGAACCATCACGTGGAAATGAGTATCAGAATGTTGGAGGGGTTGCCCTTTCCGAAAAAACTCCGGAATGTTCCGGCCTATGCCGGCATGCATCATGAAAAATTAAATGGCACCGGCTATCCCCGTGGGCTTGAGAACGGCGCTATTCCTCTGCCCGCGCGGATGCTGGCCCTGGCCGATGTGCTGGAGGCGTTGACAGCTGCGGATCGTCCCTACAAGCCGGGGAAAACGCTTTCCGAAGTTATGAGCATTCTGGAGGGATTGGTTGATCGGGGCGATCTGGATGGGGACCTCTGTGATCTGGCTGTTGCTTCCGGGTTGATCGCCCGCTTTGCCATGGACTTGCCGGGAGACCAGCAGGACGACTTTGTCTGGCGCGGCACGCGCTATTGCATCTCGGAAACAAGGTAAATTAAAAACTCCCGATTGCCCTTGGGGCCAAGGATCGGGGATGGGCTGACCCCAACCGGGAAGAGGCCAAGCGCGCTGGCAAATTCCCTGATTTGAGCAATTACCTTTTCGTGGAGGTCGCTGTCGCGGACCACCCCGCCCGAGCCGAGCCGACCTTTGTCGACCTCGAACTGCGGTTTGATCAGGGCCAGGACCCGGATGGTTTCCGGGAAAAAGGCGAGCAGCGGCGGCAGAAGGGTTTTGAGGGAGATAAACGAAGCATCGATCACTGCCAGGTCGAGGGGCTCTTCAATATCACCGACCTGCAGGTTTCTGGCGTTGGTCCTTTCCATGACCACCACCCGTGGATCCTGGCGAAGTTTCCAGGCCAGTTGCCCATAGCCGACATCAATCGCATATACCTTGGCAGCCCCGTGCTGCAAAAGACAATCGGTGAACCCCCCGGTTGAAGCCCCGATATCAGCGCAGATAAAACCGGTGGGGTCGAGTTGGAAATGGTCCAGCCCTGCTGCCAGCTTGAGCCCGCCCCGGCTCACATAAAGGCAGGTTTTCCCCTTGAGCCGTATCCGGCTGTCATCGGCAAAGAGTGATCCCGCCTTGTCGGCCGGCTGGTCGTTCACCAGAACCTGGCCTGCGGATATAACGGCTTGGGCCTTCCGAAGGGTGGGGGCCAGCCCGTGCTGGAGCAGAAGTTGGTCAAGTCGGGTCTTCATGGTTGTTTCAACAAGACCCCGGGTTCAGGTTTCGGTGGTATCTGCCTTGCGGATCATCTCGCAGAGTTCGTCGGCCATGGTGTTGATCAATTCTGCGTCCTTGCCTTCCACCATGACCCGGATAACCGGTTCGGTCCCGGAGGGACGGACGAGGATGCGACCGTCTGCGCCCAGTTTCTTTTCCAGTTCCTTAAGTTTTTTGCTGAATCCGGGGATGTTCTTGGTGTTGATTTTTTTGGCAGTGCGGACATTTTTGAGGATCTGGGGAAAACTTTCCATAACCGTGGCCAATTTCGACAGGGGCTGGTCTTTTTTGATCATCACCGCCAGCAGTTGCAAGGCGGCAAGGATACCGTCGCCGGTGGTGTTATGGTCCATGAACACCAGATGCCCGGATTGTTCACCGCCGAAATTGTAGCCGGATTTGCGCATCTCCTCCACCACGTAGCGGTCGCCGACCTGGGTGCGGACCATGGCTCCGCCCATGCGCTGCATGGCGACTTCGAGCCCGAGGTTGCTCATAACCGTGGCAACCAGGGTTTTTTTCTTCAGCTTTTTGCGGCTTATCAGGTCACCGGCACAGATGGCCATGATATGGTCGCCGTCAACGATGTTGCCGTGTTCGTCCGCCACGATGATCCTGTCGCCGTCGCCATCCAGAGCGATGCCGATGTCCGCGCCGAGTTCGCGGACCTTGCCGGCCATATGTTCCGGATACAGGGCGCCGCAATCGCGATTGATATTGGTGCCGTCCGGCTCTGCCGAGAGGGTGGTTACGGTGGCGCCCAGTTCTTCAAAGACATGGGGGGCAACTCCGTAGGTGGCGCCGTTGGCGCAATCGAGCACGATGTGAAAGGCGTCCAGGGTGTATTCCTGGGGAAAGGTGTTCTTCAAAGAGACGATGTAGCGTCCCTTGGCGTCATCAATCCGGGTGGCGCGGCCTACTTCCTCGGCCACCGGTCGCAGGGCCGACATTTTCTGGGAGAAGACCAGCTCTTCGATTTCCAGTTCCAGATCATCATGGAGTTTGAAGCCGTTTCTGGCAAAAATCTTGATGCCATTGTCCTGAAATGGGTTGTGGGAGGCCGAAATCACCACCCCGGCGTCGGCTCGCATGCTGGTGGTGATGAAGGCGATGCCCGGTGTGGGCAGCGGCCCTACCAGAAGGACGTCTACCCCCATGGAACAGATGCCTGCAGCCAGGGCATTTTCGATCATATAGCAGGAAAGGCGGGTGTCCTTGCCGATAACGATCCGATGGCCGCGCCGCATGTCCTTTACCAGAAAGGCGAGAGCCCTGCCGATCTGCATGGCGATTTCAGTGGTCATGGGATAGGTGTTGGCTACCCCCCGGACCCCATCGGTCCCGAATAATTTTCTCATGGTTTCCTCGTGCGATGCGGAAAAGCAGGATGTACTGCGGAATCTTTCGAAGACAGCCCCTGTGCCAGCCTGTTCCCGGAAGGTGAGAGCAGGCTGGTGATCGGGATCATTTGCTGGGAGTTCTTCCAACCCTTACGGTGACAGTGGGCGGCACCGTTTCGATAATTTTAATATGCTCAGGTGAGGTGATTTTTACCGGGAGTTTGTGGGTGCCTGCCGGCAGTCCCTCTACGGAAATGGTGGCCTCTACAAGCTGAGCCTGATCGCCTTTGGTGCTCAGGGGCAACAGGGTATGGACGCTGATCGTGTCCGGTTCGATGGTTACCTTTCTCGCGGAGTCGGCGGTGCCGATGGGGCGAACCCGAATATCGGTGATGGTCCTTTCCATTGTTTTTTCGCGGACCACAACATTGGCGGTGACCACGGCCTCACCCATGAGTTCGAGAAGCGCCGGTCGCAGCTCCAGGGGCACCTGGAAAGTTTTCGGTCCTTTCAGGCCGCTGATGTCGATAGGTTTTGCAAAAAGGATTTTTTCGCGTCCCACAACCGCCTTGGGTCCGGAAATCTTGATGAGCGGAGGTTCGAAGATCACTCCCCCCAATTCATAGCCGCTTGCCGGGGTGCCTGTTGTTCTGGCCTGGACCGGCAGTTCTTTTTCGACCAGTTCGTCGATGAGCAGGGTTATGTGGGTGGGCTGGATGCGGGATACTGTAATGCCGCGCGGAAACTGGATCGTTTCGGGTTCGTTGCGGATGACAATGGTGCCCGGAGTGGCTTTGGCCAGATTGATGGTTCTCGAAATCCGCTGGCGGTTGATGCCGTTGATCAGTCCACGCGGGCCGCTGACCGTTGCTTCAACCTGTTTTTTGAACTGGTTGGATATGACCAGTTCCCGGGGGAGGTTGACAATCTCCACCGGAATGTAGAGTGTGGTGTCAACTTTGTCCTCACCCACCACGAAATACCAGAGGAGGAGGGAAAAGATGAGGGAAATGAGCTTCAGCCCCCAATTGTTCGGCCAATTCAGGAAATTGGGGGTGGGCATCTTCCGGATTATTTGTTTAACCAGTTTTTCCATAACAGGGGTGTCGTATTTTCCTTGGGAACAAAGATTGCGTCAAGTCGGCTTCTGAGAGCGTTTTCATCAAGGTCGGAGGTCATGGCGCCATGCTGGACAAGGGAAATTTTCTGGGTTTCTTCCGAGATGACGATGACCACTGCGTCCGTCTCCTCGGAAAGACCGATGGCTGCACGATGCCGGGTGCCAAGTTGTTTGCTGATATATGGATTTCTGGTAAGGGGAAGCAGGGCGCCCGCCGATTGAATGCGGCCATTCGTGATGATCACCGCTCCATCGTGGAGCGGGGCGGTGGTTTGGAAAATGCTGAGCAGAAGCTGCCTGCTGACGATGGCGTCAAGGCTGTGGGCGGACTCGACGTATTCATTAAGTCCGGTTTCCCGTTCGATGACTATGAGCCCGCCGATCTTGCGGTGGGCCATTTGCTGAGCCGCTCTGACAATCTCAAGCAGAATGTGAACCATGTCTTCCTGCGGCTTGGAAAAGGTGGTTTGTCCGACCTGGGCGAGGGCTCGACGGATATCCCTCTGGAAGATGATGATGATAACCAGGAAGATTGAGCTTAGAAAAGTACCCAGCAACCAGTACAGGGTGAGGAATTCGAGTTCCCGTGCGGCAAGATAGAGCATGACGAGGACCACGATGCCCGCCAATATCTGTACGGCGCGGGTGCCTCGGATGAGAAGCATGACACGATAGATGATGAACGAAACGATCATGACATCGAATATGTCTTGCCAGCGAAGTGACTGTAGGAATTCCAGCATCGGTGTCGTGATTCCGTAAAAAAATCTGGGGTGGAAGAGTTGCAACTTTCTGACGTCTTGTTCAGAGTAAACGAAAAGCAGGGTGCCAGGCAAGGGGCATGAGTGAATTTTTTTAAAAAAATTGGGGGGATCGGTTGTTGTGTTGTGAAAAGAAGAGTTGTTTTACCGGAAGAATCCTTTGTCGGGGGATGCCATAATTATTCGCAGCAACCAGTCCAGTTGTTGCTTGACAAGGCGATGGGATTGGTTTATCTTCACAAAATTTTCCAGCCTCTATCTGTCCGTGTTGACGAGAAACGGCTGTTGTGCAGAAAACCTGCCAGCCGTGAAACGACGCAGGCATAATGTTTTGCATCAATCAATAATACAGTAAACAGGGAGTTACGAATTGGCTAATCATAAATCCGCCATGAAAAGGAATCGTCAGAATCAGTTGCATCGGCTTCGCAATCGCTCCAACAAGACCAAGATGAAGGGCGTTGTGAAAAAAGTTCTTGCGGCCCTTGAGTTGAAATCCGGCGAGCAGGCTCAGGAAGCACTGAAGGCAGCGATCCCTGTTATCGAGAAGACAGCGGTAAAAGGTTCCATTCACAAAAAGAATGCCTCCCGCAAGGTTTCCCGATTGACCAAGCGGGTCAATGCCTTGTTAGGCGCTGCGTAATAACGAGAGAGCCGTAGCGACTGGTGTCTTCGCGGTTTCTCTTCCATTGCGGGAGAAAGATTTGCGTGAGATCCCCTCTACTTGGCTGGTAGTGCCTCTTCCGTCGTGCGCAGGGATCATCCTGTATATTATGAAGAGTGTTTCACTGTGAAAAGAAAAATAAAAAGCCATGGGACGCCAGTGTTCCGTGGCTTTTTTTTTATGATTTGAGGACCCATCATGTTCCGACCGTCCTTGCAGGAGTTTGAACACCTGGCGGCTGATGCCGGCCTCGTGCCGATCTATCGGGAGATCGTTGCCGATCTCGATACGCCGCTGACCATTTTTGCCAAGGTGGCAGGCGGGGAGTCCCATGCCTTTCTTTTCGAAAGCCTTGAAGGTGGTGAGAAATGGGGGCGTTATTCCTTTATCGGATTTGATCCCATTGTCACTTTTGCCAGTCGCGGAACCCGGATCACCATTACCAGGGAGGGAACGGTGGAGCAGCAGGAGGGCGACCCGCTCCAGGCCCTGCAAAGTCTGCTGAAATCCTTCAATGCCTGCAATTCGGATATGGCCTGCGATCCGGAACTGTTGCCTCGATTTTTTGGCGGCGCAGTCGGGTTTTTGGGCTATGACATGGTGCGTTTCATGGAGCGGCTGCCCGAGAGCAACCCGCCCCTTGACCGATTTCCGGAAAGCGCCTTTATGGTGCCGCGCACAGTCCTGATCTACGATAACCTCAGGCAACTGCTCACCGTGGTTAATCTGGTCCAGACCGGTGGGGCTGAGAATATCCCTGCGCTGTATGCAAAAGCGCAGGCAGAGATCGAAGAAGTCATCGTTCGCCTGCAGGCGCCCATGCCCACCGAGTATCTCGGCGGGGCAGGCTCAAAGGCCACGACGCCCCATGCCTTCACCTCGAATATGAGTGAAGAGGGTTTCGAGAAGATGGTGGAAGCGGCCAAGGAATATGTCCAGGCCGGGGATATTATTCAGGTTGTTTTGTCGCAACGATTTCACACCAAAACCGAACTTGCCCCTTTCAAGCTTTATCGCGCCTTGCGCCATATCAACCCCAGCCCCTACCTTTTTTATCTTAAACTCGGAGATTTGGTCCAGATCGGCTCTTCCCCCGAGATTCTTGTCCGTCTGGAGCAGGACGATATCGAGCTCAGGCCCATCGCCGGGACCAGAAAGCGCGGCAAAACTCCGGAAGAAGATTCGGCGCTTGAGCAAGAGCTGTTGGCCGACCCAAAAGAACGGGCCGAACATTTGATGCTTGTCGATCTGGGGCGCAACGATGTCGGCAGGGTCGCCCGGTATGGCTCGGTCGAAGTCCGTGATCTGCTGGTTGTCGAGCGATACAGTCATGTTATGCATCTGGTTTCCGGAGTGCATGGAACCCTGGCTCCCGGCAAGGATCAGTTCGACGTTCTGCGCGCCTGCTTTCCCGCGGGGACGGTGAGCGGGGCGCCCAAGATCCGGGCCATGGAGATCATCGAAGAGCTTGAGCCTGAACGGCGCGGGCCGTATGCAGGTTCTGTCGGTTATTTTGGATTTTCCGGGAACATGGATTTTTGTATCACCATCCGGACCTTCGTCATGCAGGGTGACGACTTGTGGGTGCAGGCCGGCGCAGGGATTGTCGCCGATTCGGTACCTTCCCTGGAGTATCAGGAAACCATCAACAAATCCATGGGGTTGCGGCGGGCAGTGGAATTGGCCGAGAAAGAGTTTTAACCGGTTTGTTCCGGCGGAGCGCGAGAAAGATATGATTGTTATCATCGATAATTACGATTCCTTTACCTACAACATTGTCCAGACCCTCGGGGGGATGGGCGCCGAGATGAAGATCTTCCGCAACGACGAGGTGGATATTGCCTTCATCGCCGCGCTCGCGCCCGATCGGTTGTTGATTTCTCCCGGCCCCTGTTCTCCTGCCCAGGCAGGTATCTCCATCGAGGCGATTCGTTTTTTCAGCGAGAAAATCCCGGTGCTGGGCGTCTGTCTTGGGCATCAGTCTCTGGGTGAGGCCTTTGGCGGTCAAACAGTCCGGGCAGGTCGGCTTATGCACGGCAAGACGAGCCCCATCACCCACGACGGTTTTGGGGTGTTCACCGGATTGCCGAACCCTTTCGAGGCCATGCGCTATCATTCCCTGGTAGTGCGGGAATCGGATCTGCCCGGTTGTTTGATGGTAACGGCGCGAACCGATCAGGGCGAGCTCATGGGGCTCAGGCACCGAACTTTGCCGGTGGAAGGGGTGCAATTCCATCCCGAATCCATCATGACCCCGGCCGGGGTGCAATTGTTGAAAAATTTCATTGATCCGGCCTATCCGGAAATACTTGAAAGGCAACGCAAGGAGATGGCCGCATGATGAAAGAAGCCATTGCCAAACTGGTGGCGGGAACCGACCTGAGCGAAGCGGAAATGATTGGGGTGATGGAAACAATTATGGGCGGCGAAGCCACTGCTGCCCAGATCGGCGCGTTTGTCACGGCTCTCAGGATCAAGGGCGAAACCGTGGACGAGATCACCGGCGCTGCCAAGGTGATGCGGGCAAAGGCCACCAAAGTGCATGCGGTTGGTGAAGGTGAAATTCTCGTTGATACCTGCGGCACAGGGGGCGATGCCTCAGGCACCTTTAATGTTTCGACCACCTCGGCCTTTGTCGTGGCAGCAGCAGGAATTCCGGTGGCAAAGCACGGCAACCGTTCCGTATCCAGCCATTGCGGCAGCGCCGATGTGCTTGAGGCCTTGGGGGTGGACCTGACCTTGAGCGCCGAACAGATCGGCCAATCCATCCGCGAAATCGGCATCGGCTTCATGTTTGCTCCTGCCCTGCATGGGGCGATGAAGCATGCGATCGGTCCGCGCCGAGAGATCGGGATCAGAACGATTTTCAATATCCTCGGGCCGTTGACCAACCCGGCCGGTGCCAATGTGCAGGTTATGGGGGTGTTTGATCCCTCCCTCACCGAGCCTCTGGCCAAGGTGCTGGGCAAACTTGGCACCCGGCGCGCCCTGGTGGTGTGCGGCGAGGGAAATCTTGATGAAATCACCATCACCGGTACAACCAGAATTTCCGACTGGGCCAACGGCGAATTGACAACCTA
>JAHJTI010000292.1 GCA_018829945.1 Pseudomonadota bacterium
GGGTGTGAACCTCGATACGCTGGGACAGGGTTCCTTCTTCCTTGGCGATCTGTTTGATCTTGGCGAGGATATCCTTGAGTGGAACCACGATGAGCAGGATGTACAATATGGTACCGACGAAGAGAATGACGGCGATGATGGAACTGGTAAGATAGAGCTTGAACTGCGAGTCTTTGATTGTTGCGGCGGTTTCTTTGAGATTATGATTGTAGCTGTCGTTTACGGTTATGGCCAGGTCGGTGACAAGGTTGTGCAACTCGTCGAGATTTCCCACTACATCTTCGGTGTAGGTGTTGGCCGCAACACTGCCGGGTTGTTGGGTAAGAGAGTCAACCAGTTCATTGAAATTCGTATCAAGAGCGGTGAATTCGGCGATGATCTCATTGACCAGGGTCGTCATTTCCGGACTGCGGGCAGGGGCAATCGTGATGATGTCCATGGTTTTCTGCGAAACCTTTGCCACATCCATAATGGTGCCGCCATCCTTCATGGCAAGGACCATGCGCTCCAGCGTCTCAAGTCGCTGGTGGTTCGCCAGGATGTTTTTGTCATCTGCGGTGACATTTTTTTGGTTAAGCAAATGGATGAGGGAAATCTTGAAGCCGTTGAGGCTCCGGAGAATGTATTGACTTACCTTGTACTGGGGGATGTTCTCATCTTTGATGTTGTTGGTCAGTTTTTCGATTTTGTGCAGGGAGTATGTGTTCTGGGCGATGATCAGGGTGAAGCCGAGGAGCGAGACGATCAGCATGCCCAGGAGTTTTCCGGTGATTCCGGTATCAAGTGCCTTTCTGATCAAGCAACTGAAAGGGTTTTTCTGGTGACAGTTGAATAACCCGGTTATTTGCTGCTCAGTAGTCTGTTCTGTTGCACCATGCTGTTGGTCGGGCATATACGGTCCTTTTTTGCGGAGATGCAAAGGCAAATTGGGAAAGAGTATCGCAATCTGTAGGCTGGGGGAGCCCTTTATTTTAGTAAATATCGATATTAACGAATATTTTTTGGATATGTAAAGGATAAATGTCAAACAGAGAAAACGCGTAACGGAATCATTTCAGCGCAACCCAAAAAACTCTAACTATGGCACAACATGCCAACCCCCGGTGTGGTCGCAGGCGGCAGCTGATGTGTAATCTGTCAGCCGCAAGCCTGTCGAGTCGGCTTCGAAATATTTTTTAGTGCCTTCGCTGTGCTGGAAGCCCCCTTGGAAACTTCTCTTGTCAAAAGGGACATTTTCCTTTGGACAAAAGAGGGCGGGATGCTGTATTTTGTTGTGGATGTTTATTGTGCGGCTCGATTGTCTCGGGCTGTTGTCCTTGCCCCTGCTGTTTGTCGATTGCTTGGCGGAGTCCCGGCATATGCCTCGCTTCGTCTGTGTCGCATCGCGGCGATGGGTCGTGTTATTCACACTTACACCATCCACCGTGTTCTTTTCCTATTTTACGAGACCGGCGTTATTTCATGAAAACTACGAATCAAACCCATCGAACCAAGTTCATTTTTATCACCGGAGGCGTTCTCTCTTCATTGGGAAAAGGGCTGGCTGCTGCTTCCATCGGCGCCCTGCTTGAGAGCCGCGGACTGTCCATCACCTTTCAGAAACTGGACCCGTATATCAATGTTGATCCCGGCACCATGAATCCATTCCAGCACGGGGAGGTGTATGTCACCGATGATGGGGCGGAGACCGACCTGGATCTTGGCCATTATGAGCGGTACACCTCCGTGACCCTGGGACAGCGCAACAACTACACCTCGGGCCGTATTTACCATTCGGTGATCAGCAAGGAGCGTCGCGGCGAGTACCTGGGCGGCACTGTGCAGGTGATCCCGCATGTCACCGATGAGATCAAGACGGCCATCCTGCAGTTTGAAGGCGAGGTGGACGTGGCCATCATCGAGATCGGGGGTACCATCGGTGATATCGAAGGGTTGCCTTTTCTGGAGGCGATTCGTCAGTTCCGCACCGACGTGGGGAAGGAAAACTCCCTGTACATCCATGTTACCTGGGTGCCTTATATCAAGACTGCGGGCGAGGTGAAAACCAAGCCCACCCAACACAGTGTGAAAGAACTGCGGGCCATCGGCATCCAGCCGGACATCCTGCTCTGCCGGACGGAAAGTTTGCTGAGTAATGAACTGAAAGCTAAGATTTCTCTGTTCTGTAATGTGGAGAAAGAGGCGGTGATTACGGCCCGCGATGTGGACAATATTTACGAGGTGCCGCTCTGTTTCCACGATGAGGGTTTGGATGACATCATCCTCAACAAACTCAATATCTGGACCGGGGCGCCGCGCCTGGACGCCTGGCAGGATCTGGTCCACAAGGTCAAGCATCCGAAACGCGAGGTGGAGATCGGTATCATCGGCAAATACGTCGATCTGACCGAATCGTACAAGAGTTTGCACGAGGCCCTGGTGCATGGTGCTGTGGCCAATGAGGCCAAGGTGCGGCTCCGCTATGTGAGCGCCGAGGAAATCGAAGACAAGGGCGCCGACGATCTGTTGGCCGGTTGTCACGGAGTGCTGGTGCCGGGTGGTTTCGGCAGCCGGGGCGTGGCGGGTAAGATTCAGGCCATTACCTTTGCCCGGGAGAAAAAAGTGCCTTATTTCGGCATCTGTCTTGGCATGCAGCTGGCGGTGATTGAGTTTGCCAGGCATATCGCCAAGATGAAGGACGCCGACAGTACCGAGTTCAACCAGTTCACCAAGCATCCGGTCATCTATTTCATCAAGGAATGGTATGATTATCGCACCGGAAAAACCCAGCTCCGTGACGAAGCCACTGACCTGGGCGGCACGTTGCGGTTGGGAGCGTATCCCTGCAAGATGGTGGAAGGGACCTTTGCCCACACAGCCTATGGCACAGGCGAGATTCAAGAACGGCATCGACACCGTTACGAGTTCAACAATATTTTCAAGGATGAGTTGGTGAAGCATGGGCTCATCATCAGCGGCACCTCGCCGGACGAGAAGCTGGTGGAGATAGTTGAACTGCCCGATCACCCGTGGTTTCTCGGCTGCCAGTTCCATCCGGAATTCAAGTCCGGCCCCATGAAGCCGCATCCCCTGTTTACGAATTTTATCAAGGCAGCCCTTGAGAACGCCGGACTCTAAGGTAACCATTCAGCAGCACCACATCTGCTTTGTCATCGGCCAGCTCATGTGCAATAGCACACTTCGCAGGCCTCTTCCGCGCATCTGTGGCAGCAGCGAAGCGGCGCTGCTGAATAGTTACGAATCGTAAGTGGAGCTGTTTTTTTACCGCCATATTATAATGAGCCTGCAAGTAATAGACGGAGCTTGCTTTGAACATGTGCTTCGCCAGGCTCAGCATGAACGGAATGGTTATAGATGAAGATATGTTCCGTTCACCCTGAGCCTGTCGAAGGGTGCTTTTTTGTAAGAGAGACCAA
>JAHJTI010000337.1 GCA_018829945.1 Pseudomonadota bacterium
ATGAGGATCGCAAGCGCAAGGAAATCGTTGAGACCAAGAATCAGGCTGATTCCATGATTTACGCCACGGAAAAGAGCATGAAGGATCTGGGCGACAAGGTTGACAGCGAGACCAAGAACAAGGTGCAGGTGGAGATCGACAGCCTTAAGAAACTCCTGGAGTCCGACGATGTTGAGGCGATCAAGAAGGGGCTTGAGTCTTTGACCCAGGCATCCCATAAGCTGGCCGAGATGATGTACGCTCAGGCGACCAAGGACAAAGCGGCTGAAGGCGGTGAAGGGAGCGGCGGACAATCCGGCGAGACCAAAAAAGATGACGACGATGTGGTTGACGCTGATTTCGAAGAAGTGAAGTAAGCGTTTCCGAAGTTCGATGAAGTTCAAGCCAGGGAGGCATTGCCTCTCTGGCTTTTTTTGTGTGATATGTGCAGGTGTGACGGGAGCTACAGGCTGCCGCAACGGAGTCGGGCAAGCGCTTCCGGGAAAATAAAATTGTCGTCGTGATCCCCGGTGTGACAGCGCAGGCAGATCTCCATGGTCGGTTTTCCCGGCCTGTTGCTGTGTGGCTGGGCGGCATGGAGTTTTGCCGGGCCATGGCAGGTTTCGCAGCCAACCTGGCGGAGATCGCCGGCCAGATTGAGGACCATTTCTGCCGGTTGACCAAAAGCGCCAGTGACATGACAGGGGAGGCATTGGGTATTGAATTGTTGTCCTTTGCTTTCCAGGGTGGTGTATGCAGAGGCATGTTTCGTGTTGCGCCATTTTTCAGCTTGCGGGCTGTGGCAGCTCTGACAGACGCTGTTTCCGGCATAATTTTCCGGAAAAAACATCTGGTCATGCGCGATGCCGGCGGCAGACCGGGCCTTGGCTGCCATCTTGCCGAGCCTGTTTACCTCGTTGGTAGTCGCATCAACAATGGCCCGTACCTCCGGGTTATCTGGAAGATCTTTCCGCATGACCTCAAAGCGATAATTAAACGATGAGAGTTGTGTCCGTTTGGCAATGCGTGCATTCTCTTCGCCCAAGAGCCGGGATAATTCCTGGTCCATTTTTTCGCGTTTGGCAAGCATGGCTTCATATGCGGCAAGAGTTTCGGGCTGATCCTTGAAAACAAGCTTCGGGTCCCCTTGTTTGCGGTAGCGGTTTATCAGCCAACCCAGGCGATCAAGCTCGTTTTTTTTCTCAAGCAGCAGATTTTTGGAACTGTCATCTTCCCATTGTTTGCTGCGCCTGTTCCAACGCACTTCAAGGATGCCGACGGATTTGCCTTGCTGTTCAACCTGGGTAATAAGTGTATTGTTGATGCGTTCAGGTGCCAGATTGCCGGAAACGCTTCCGCTTTGCAGGATAAGGTGTATTTCCGGATGCTTTTCGGCGATTATTCTGTTTGTGGCTGCAGGAAGACTGGAGAGCAGGATCAGCATGTCCGACCGTCCTTTCAGCAAACTGATCTGTTTGGGAAGAACATCTTCCCACGGCAGGATGACCGTGCTGTCCTTTTCCGACGGCAGAGCATCTGAGCCTTGATTGCCGGTGAGCCCGATAACACCGATATTTATACCGTTGATGGTGAGCAGGGTGTGCGGTTTGAAGTATGGCTTTCCCTCGCTGCGGCGGACAAGGTTTGCGCTCAGCCAGGGAAAATCCGATTTTTGCTGGAGGGCAAGGAGAAAGTCCAGGCCAGCGGCAAGATCCTGTCTGGCAACGCCGACAGCGGAAAAAGACATTCGGTTGTATGCCGCGACAATGCCCTGCGCTGTTGTGGTAAGCTGTTGGGTTTGGTCAGCCGGGATTTTTTCGTCCTTGAAAAGCAGCCCGCCGCTGTCCAAGGCAAGGACCATGTTTTTTTTCTCACGCAAGCCGATCAGCTGCTGTGCTTTCTTGGGCAGACCGCCCAATTGATTGCTTTTTCAGCCGCAGGGTTCGGTTTCGCCTCGGACATCATTGGAGAAAAAAAACGTTATTTCGCGCAGGTCTGTTTGCGGATCGGTCTTGCCTGTTTTTTTATCAACGGCCTGGGCTGTGATGGTCAGTGTGAGTGAAGCAAATAGAGCTAGGAGCAATAAAGATGATTTGTTCATGGGGATCGCTGGCCTCTGCAGAAGCATGGAGCTGTTATGCAAATATATTCGGATTGAACGGATAATACAATATGAGGTTATTTTGTAATGGGTCCTGATTTTTTTCGATCACGTAGAAGCTGCCGCCATTTTCCAAGTCGGTCCCGGATGAGTGCCTCATAGCCTCGGTTGGCGGGTTGATAATAGATTTTCCCTTCAAGTTCTTCCGGTAAATGATGCTGGTCTACAAGGGCATGTGGGTCGTCGTGGGCATACTGGTAGTCCTTGCCGTAACCGAGATCTTTCATCAGTGAGGTCGGTGCGTTTCGGAGATGGAGCGGCACCGGCAGGCTTCCAGTGCGCCGGATGTCGTGGAGCACCGAGTTGTAAGCGGCATAGACGGCATTGCTCTTGGGAGCCGTGGCAAGATAGGTGGTGGCCTGGGCAAGGGCCAGTTCACCCTCCGGGGAGCCGAGGGTCTGATACGAGTTCCTGGCGTTTATGGTAATCATCAGGGCCTGGGGATCTGCGTTGCCGATGTCTTCCGAGGCAAAACGGATGAGGCGGCGGGCCACATACAGGGGTTCTTCTCCTGCCGCCAGCATCCGGCACAGCCAGTACAGCGCGCCATCCGGGTCGCTGTCCCGCAGACTTTTGTGCAGGGCCGAGATCAGATTGTAGTGCTCTTCGCCGTCTGCATCGTAGCGCAGGCTTTTGCGTTGGATGGCTTCTTCAACGGTGGCAAGAGTAATCAGTCTATTTCCCGCATCATCCGGTTCGGCGAGATTTGCTGCGATTTCCAGACTGTTCAGCAGACTGCGCGCATCGCCGTCCGCAATTCTGGCCAAATGCGCGGCAGCTTCAGGTTCCAGGGATATTTGCCAGGAGCCGAGCCCCTGTTCCTTGTCCGTGATGGCCCGTTGGATTATGGTCTGCAAATCATCCTGGCTCAACGGGTCAAGAACCAGAACCCGGCAACGGGAGAGAAGCGGCGCGATAACATGAAAAGAGGGATTTTCGGTAGTGGCGCCGATGAGCGTCAACAGGCCGCTTTCCACATGGGGAAGAAAAGCATCCTGCTGGCTTTTATTGAAGCGATGGATCTCGTCTACAAAAAGAATGGTGGCGGTGTTGCGTTCTTCCTTGGCGGTTTGGGCCAGTCCTACGATTTCACGGATATCCTTGACCCCGGACAGTACAGCGGAAAAAAAAGCGAAATCAGCGCCGGTTGTTTGGGCAAGAATTCGGGCCAGGGTGGTTTTACCTGTGCCGGGCGGCCCCCAAAGCAGCAGGGAAGGCAGGTATCTCTGGTGGATAAGGCGCCGGAGAAGCTTGTCCTCGCCCAGAAGTTGTTTCTGTCCGACAAAATCATCTATTGAGTGTGGACGCAGGCGTTCCGCCAGGGGGGCGGTGTGTGTGGCAGATTGTTGGGCCATGGTTCGTTGTCAGGCTATTTGAGAGTATGGTGCTTGTCTTAAGGAAAAGCAGTATGACAGGAATTTGCCCGAATGTCATCAGCTCATCGTGCGGTCGAATGGTCGTAACTTCGGGCAAAAGACAGGGTTGCCTATGCCGGCAGGATGGCAAGGCGATCTGCCATTCGTTCCGCAGAAAAGATCAGTGATTCAAGGTCGAGAAAATTCAGCACCTGGCGATCAAAAAGAATTTTCACCTTTGCCGGAAATCCGTCTTCAGGTTCTGCTTCCCAGTAAACAAGATATTGTGGAATCCTGGGCAGGACCGGAATGATACACCCATATGTTGCTGATGGAGCCGGATGTGTAACTCCTCCAAGCCTGTCGCATGCTGTGATGATTTTATTGACTGCAAGATCGGCAAAGAGTTCTGCCAACCTGTTTTCGCAATAAGTGGCGAGGGTGCGTACCTTTGAGATGGAGTTTGGCAAGGTTTCGAGGCCGATCCAGTCGAGAGTCGGGGCAGGGCCTCCCTGGGAGTGCACATAGTTATAGATGAGAATCTGGTCCCGCGGGTCTTCCGGAGTGCGACCGTCGAGGAGTATCCCGTTTCTGTTCAGAAGTACTTCCTGGGTCAGAAAGGGGAAAGACAGGGCTTGGTTGTTCTCGCCGCAGAGGGTAGCGCCCAGCGGGGCAGCGATCAGGGAGAAATCCAGGTCGGCAATTTTGGTTTTCAGATGCTCGACAAGGGAAAGATCGCGTTGTCCGGAAAGTTCTTCCAGGCTGTGACCTTTATGCTCAACAACATTCAGGCCCGTGGAGTCAATGTAAGGGCATTTACTGAAATCCTCGCCACTTTTGGCGACCGCTGCGGAAAAAGCGAGACAGGTTGGGTAGCCGCATTGCGCGCAATTTGTCTTTGGGGTTCGCCGGACAATCTCCAAGGGGTTCATGGGGACAAATTACTTGTGTTTTTTATGGCAGGTTTTGGTGAGAGCATTTACTTCCTCTGCATAACCCAGGGCTTTGCGTATTTCCCCCCTGCCGGCACAGGCCAAGGTTTCCTGAAGGATCGCGAAGCAGGCAAGCCAGTCCTTATGCCATGACGAGTCGGAGAAAACGGTATAGTTTTCAAAGGCGGCAAGGAGTGCTTTCTCTTCTGCCGGGGTCGGTGCCTGCCCCTGCTCAAGTTTTTTGCAAACGGTTTTCCAGAGGCTGGTAATCTCTTTTTTTATTTTTTTCCCTTCTGGCGGCCGTCCTTGCAGGCGCATCTGCTTCTCATGCTTTTCTCCCCCCTTTTTTTCCTGGGGAAGTTTTTGGTCGGATATCAGTATGGATTCATCCTCCGAATCCTGCAGGGGCACTTGAAAAGAAAGGGTGAAATATGCGGTGTCTCCCGTGATTTTCTGCTTTGTTTTTAAAAAAAGCGGGTTTCCGATGGAGATGAGCCGATTGCCGACCCGAAGTTTTCCCTGGGCAAGGTCGGCTGCCAGAGCCGTAAGGTCGGCGGCAATGTTTTCAAGAGTGTTCGGGGTGTTGTGTTGGGCAGACATTGTCTCTCTCTTTAATAAAAAATTACCAGAGCAGTGATATTGTCGCGCCCGCCTTGCTCATTGGCTGCCGCGACCAGCGTTTCGCTGGCTTTTTCCGGGGTGGATGCGTTGATGAGAATTTGTTCAATACGGGTGTGGTCAACCATATTCCACAGACCATCGGAACAGAGAAGCACCCTGCTCCCGGCACGCAAAATATTTTTGTGATATTCCGGGCCATCAGAGGAGTGGAAGCCGATGGCTCTTGTTACCACGTGGCGTGGAACCTGGATATCATTGTTGTTCGCGTCGGTTTTATGGATGTAGGTCACGGTGGCATGATCCGTGGTGATCTGCTTCAGGCTGCCTTTTTCCCAGACATAGCAGCGGGCGTCCCCGACGTGGCAGGTGTGGAGTCGATCTTCGTCAAGAAGGCAGGCTACCATGGTGCAGCCCATGCCCTGCATTGCAGCATCGGTGGCGGCTTTGGTCATTACTGCATGATTGGCGTGATTGAAAGCTGCAAGCATGCTCTGATGGATTTCGTGATCGTTGCCTCGTATTTCCCGAATCTTTTCCTCGGAGAGAAATTCGAGCAATGATTCGATGGCCAGACGGCTGGCGACTTCGCCCGCATTATGGCCGCCCATTCCATCCGCAACCACGAAAAGACGCCGGTTGCGGAGCGAGCAAAAGCTGTCTTCGTTATGGTCACGGACCATGCCGGTATCAGTCCTTCCATAAAAAGAAATGGCTCTGGGTTTGCTTTTGCAGAGATTTTTTAGAAATCCGTACATTATGAACGTCCCGCTCTATTCCCGGCCGGGGAAATTACTCGAAATGAAGTTGATAGATTACCATCCAGAAAACAATGGCTCCATCTTTTCTTCCTGAAAGAAAAGTGTGGGTTTTGGGACCATGGGCAAGGCTGTAGATACCATCTCCTCTGCCATCAAGGATAGCGAGGCATTCTGCGGTGTTACTGTCCCAAAGCTTGATGATGTCATCCTCGCAGCCGGAAATTATTGTCTGGTTGTCATGTAAAAACAGGGAGGAAGAAATGGTTTCGTCATGGGCCTTGATCGACTTGAGGCAACGTCCGGTGGTGTGTTCCCAGACCTTCAGATGACGGTCGGTGCCGGCAGAGACAAAACGCTGCCCGTCAGGCGAATTTGTCAGGGAAATAACCGGCATGGCATGGGCTTCGATGATTCGTGTGCATTCTTTTCCGTTTGCGTCCCATAAACGGACAGACCCATTTTCGCTGCCGGTTACCAGATTCAAACCGGTAGTGGTAAAAGTAATGGATCGGACTGCCCCGCCTTCCTTTATAGAGGTGGTCATTTCCGGGCCGGTGGACAGTTTGCGTATTTTCATCATGCCGTCAGCCCCGCCGGATGCCAGTTGGCGACCATTGTCGTTAAAGGCCAGGGCATGCACCGGTCCGTTGTGGGCGCGTTCGTTTGATTCCATGGTGCCGGTTTTTGTGGAAAAAAGGCAGACGGACCCATCTTTGGTGCCGACGGCGAGATATTTCCCAAGGGGACATACCGCAAGTGCAGAAATTGCGCTGCCGCCTTTTATCAGGACAATTCCCTGCTGTGAAGAAGCTCCAAGGTCATGAAGGATGAGTTTTCCCCCGGGGCCGGCAGCAACGAATTTTTTCGTGTTCGGGATATGGGCAAGATGTGTTGTGGGGCCCTCATCTCCTTGCAGTGTCAGAAACCGCTGGACACCCAGTACTTTCTTTTTTGTCCCGACCAGCAGCAGTCTGTGATAGACCATGTTGAAAATTTTGTCTTTTTTGTAGCTGTTGTTTTTCCAAGCTGTCATCAGGATGTCATGGCAGGGGACGTACCGCTTGTTTTCAAGATGATCGAGAATATTGCGCTGCACAGAGAAATGAAGTTGCCCTTCCCGGAATATTTCCAGGGAGTTTTTGGGAGTGCAGAGACGAAATTCCGGAAACTGTTGTTTTTCGATCTCCACCTTGTCGGCCACCATGCTGCGTTTGACCGCGGCTTCCATTTCGGTGAGCCAGGGCGTGGTGGCCCCGCGTTTCTTGGCTGTTTCAATCTGCCGGACAACTTTAGCCGGGCTTGTCCCTGATCGCCAGTTGAGCAGGATCATATTGTAGACTGCTTCCGGGAGCATCTCGTTGACGTCAAGGGTCTTGCCCAGGCAGGCGGCAGCCTCTCTGCTTTCGCCCAACTCAAAAAGGGATACGGCTCTGTTGTTAAGACTGTCCGCCCTGAGATCGATATTGGTGAGTTCGGCATAGGGACATGCGGTGTTGAATGCGGCGGTGTAAGCACTGTTCAGCGCTTCCCTCATTTCGGGAAAATTTTGGTAGCGGTCATCAGGATTGTAGGCAACGCTTTTACGTAAAATTGCTTTGAGTTGAGCGGAGAATTTGATATCAGGGGCTGCCGGTGTGGGGTTGGGTATTTTGTGCTTAACCGCATTGTTTGTAAAAGGCTTCTTGCCGCAGAGCATAACCCAGAGGCATAGGCCGAACGAGAAAATATCAGTCCGCAGATCAACGGTGTGGGCGTTACGAAGTTGTTCCGGGGAAGCGTAGCCCGGGGTGCCCCGGAAGCCGACAGTCGCCTCATGATCGGTTGTGTCGGCACCTGGAACCAGACCATCGCCCGTTTCCGTATCTCCATGAGCAAGGAGGATGCCGAAGTCTGTAATCTTCAGGAGGGAGTTTTTGGTGATCAGGATGTTCTGGGGTTTGATGTCCCGGTGGATAATGCCTCGCTGGTGGGTAAACTCCATACCATGACAGAATTGAATGGCAAGAGACAGGGCAGTGCGAAGATTTCTGCAACGTCCGGCCTTTATCCAGTCGGAAAGATTTCCTCCGTCAACAAACTCGATGAAAAGATGGGGAATCTTGTTGATGCCGAGCACATAAAAACAGGAGGCGACATTGGGGTGCATCCCCATGCGAACCCAGCTGTTGGCTTCTTTGAGTATCCGGCGCATGCCCTCCCTGTCGGCAAGAACTTCAGGGCGGGGTGCTTTGATCGCGACCTTTATTTTCCAGCCGAGATGCTCGGAAATGTAAACGTTGCCCATGGATCCCGACATAACCTGTTCGACATGATACCGGTTAAGAATGGTGTCTCCTGGTGCCCAGGTTGGCACCAGTGGGATATTTGGAGAGGGAAGGGGCTGTTGGGCATTGGGTAATGATTCAGCTGGGATGCCTGGGAAGGCACCTTTTTTCCACTTGCTTATTTTGTGTAAAAGTTTGGAAAGCATCCGTGAGATTAGCTGAACCTGATTTTTGCATTCTTGATTTGAATTATGTCGTCTTTGCGCAAAAGACGTTCTTCTTTGATGATGACGTCGTTGAGCTTGGTGCTTGCCCATGATCGCTGAGGCACTATGTAATATTTGTCCTTTTTGCTCACCACGTAGCACTGTGTTTTGCCGACAAACCAGCCCGGAATAATCATGTCACAGGAAGGGTCTTTGCCGATTTTTACGCTGCTCTTTCCGTCAAGAGAGATCATATTCGGCGTGGCAGATCCTTCGATCACAGTGAGCCTGTAAACCTCACTGCCGGGAGTGGGCATGGTCTGGCCGGGTTGGAGAGTGGCCTGTTGTCTGGGCGAACTGACAAAAACAGTTGCTTCGTCATCGATATCCATTGCTGTGGCGTAGGATGATGAGGCATTTTGTTCATCTGCCGCAGCCTGAATCAAGCGAAATTTCCCGATAAAAATAACGTCTTTTTCCGAAATAGGCACCTTCGATGTAATCTTTTTGCCGTTTACAGTGGTGCCGTTGGTGCTTTTCATGTCTGCCAGATAATGGCGGCCATCCCTGAGTTCAAGGGATGAGTGGTGTCTGGATATGGCGGTATTGTCGATGACCACATCCGCATCGGGGCTCCGGCCGATAATGAGCTTGTTGCCTTCATGGGTGGTGAAGCTGGTTATAACCCGGTCGTTGAGCATAATGGTCCAATCCGACTTGGTGTAATCTTCAAGATTGATCGTTCCGTCTTGCATCATAATCTTTTCCCGGGGACTTCATTTTAATGACAGACATTTGTTTGAATCTGCATGTGTGGAAACATGACAAAAAAAATCTTTCTGTAAACGGTAAAACATTTCAAAAAACTATTTGTCGCACTATATCGGAAAGTTGCGTGAAGTTTTCGTGTCTGTTAAGAACGTATCATATAAAATATAAGGGTGTAATAAAAAAACATAACAGTTTTATGTTTTTTTTATGAATATTGTATAATTATAGTGGTAAGTTATATGCATAAAATGTTGGGGGATGCATTGTTGGAAAACTGGATGGTTACAGAATTTTATGGCTGATACCTCGCCGCCGGCAAGCGGCAAACTTGCTGAAATATTTGCAAAAATGAACATGGGCGAGCTCCCGGCCATGTCTCATAATGTTCAGGAGCTGATCTCCCTCACCCACAGCAGTCAGAGCTCTGGATACGAGCTTTCCAAAGTAATTCTTAAGGATTATTCCCTTACCAATAAAGTATTGCAGGTGGTCAATTCCGCCTACTACTCTCTTGGGCGACCGGTCAATTCCATCTCCAAGGCGGTTACGATTGTAGGGTTTGACGCAGTTCGTGATCTTGCCACAGGCATTGCCCTGTTTGAGGATTTTGTCAAAAACGGGGTTGAAAAAGAGGGGATCAGTAAACTTCTTACCCGCTCTTTTCTGAGTGCTCTACAGGCCCGTGACCTGGCAGTTGAGAAAAATCTCAACATCGTGCCTGAGGAGGCATTTATTTGTGCACTTCTCCATAATCTCGGGAAGATTATCGTCTGCCTCTACATGCCGGAAATATCCAGAGAGATCGAGGAGAAGGTGTCAGGAGGCTTGTCTGAGGATGCCGCTACCCGACAGATCCTTGATGGGTTGACCTTTGATCAGATAGGAGTTGAAGTCGCAGCCTTCTGGAACTTGTCCGACAAAATATGTGCGTCCATGGAACCTGATCCGGCGTATCCCCAGAACACTTACGATACACTGGGTTATCTGAAAAATATTGCCAACTACTCCAATAAGCTCATCGAGTATGTCTGTGATGAAAGGGATATAAGCAGTCTCGTTAGTCGGTACGGTGAGATGTTCTCCGTAAACACGGAAGAGGCTGTGGAGCGAGTCAACAAGACAGTCGATGCTTCTGAGGATATTTCCGAATCCATTCGTTATGGTCTTTCCAAGCTGAAGATGCGCAGTCGCCTTCGGGGCTTAGATGAGGCGATGAGGGAGCCGGCAAAGGCAGCGCGAAAGAAGAAGGCAAAAAGTGCGGAAGTGGAAGCAGGAGTGGATTCCGCCCAGGAAGAACGGTCGGTCTTGGAAGAAGGAGGCATTCAGGATTTTGATGAGCTTCCGACCAGTCCGGATAAATCCATCAATGATTTTATCCATGATATCACCGAGACCCTCATGGGGCCCTTCAACCTCAATGACTTCTATATCAATCTGTTGGAGGGGTTGTACCGTGGCATTGGTTTCGACAGGGTGCTTCTTGCCGTGATCAGTGTGCAACCAACCCGTCGGGTTTTGGTCGGCAGATTCGGCTTGGGCGATATTGATCCCGCCGGGATTGCCAGGTTTGAGCACGATCTTGCCCCGAGTGATTATATTATTCCCAAGTCTCTTAAGGCGTGCAAGGATATGGCGATCCCTCCAAACACCCCGGACGCCTTTCCCGAGAGCCTTAAATTTTTTGTGAAAGACCGGACAGTGTATCTTTTCCCAATCTGCCTTGATAACAAGCCCATTGGCTTGATTTATCTTGACCGGAAAAAGGGAAGACCAAAACTTGATTCGAACCGGATCAAAGCAACCCGTTTATTTCGTGATTTCGCAGTGATGGCGATTCGCAAACTCCGCAGCCGAAAGCAATAGCAGCACGCTTCTCCATCTTGTTCCGGCCGTTCAGGTCTGCATCTTTTTTTTACATCTTGTCGATTCGGACAATTTTATTTTTCAGTTCTTGTATTTTGGCAAAGAGAGGGTCTTTCTCGGAAAGACCTTTAAGGGCCTGTTCGATGTGGTAGCGGACCGAGAGGCTCGCTCCTTCATAGTAGTGATACAGGGCAAGGTTATAATGCCCGAGGGCTTTGTTTCCAAGGGCGGCGCGTATTTTCCCGATCTCCTGATAGAGTTTTGCATAGGTCGGCAACCGTTCGGTCAGATTTTCATAGATGAGGACAGCTTGAGCCGGTTCCCCATCCTGTTGCAAGGCTTTGGCAAGGTAATAGGCATTGTAAGACCCGGATGGATCCAGCCTGTTTATTTCCTGGAAAATTTGCAGGGCGTTCTTTATCTCTCCAGCTTCAAGTTTTAACCTGCCAAGGTCTGTTTTGAGGATGTGTCGGTCGGGGAAACGGAGTATTACCTTCTGGAGTGCCTCTTCCGCCTTGGGGTAATCACGGTTTGCCTGATAGGCCTGGGATAGGCCGTAGAAAAGCATGGGGTCGGTTTGGAGTACGCCAGGTTCTTCCGCCTTGCTTTTCAGAATTGGCAGGATCGATTGGGTGTCTCGCGAAAGGGCCTGGACCCTGTATTTGAACCTCTGATAAGCGAACTCATCCTGGATTTGGATTTTTCTCTGTCGATCCTGTAGAATGATATCTTCAATGTAGCCGATTCTGTTTTCCGGCTCAGGATGGGTAAGGAGGTAGGTGGGAACCTGTTTTCGGTGATATCGGCTGACCCTCCGCATTTTTTTGAGCATGCTGACCATGTCTTCCGGGTCGCGGTTTTCCGCCGTCATCCATTTATAGGCCAAGCGATCAGCCTCTTCTTCGTCTGCGCGGCTGAATTTGAGGTTTGCGGTAAGTCCGCCGGCCATGGCCCCGGTAACAACGGCTTGAGAAAGAGCCCCCTGGCCGAGGAGCAATCCGGCCAGCATCAGGGCAGTAGTGGTGGCATTGAGTTTCCCTGATTTGCTGATCCGGTCTGCGATATGCCTGCTCGCGGCATGGCCGATTTCGTGGGCGAGGACGCTGACCAGTTCTCCTTCCGTATCGCAAAGATCAATGAGGCCTGAATGGAAAAAAATCAGGCCTGAAGGGGCGGCGAAGGCGTTGAATTCCTTGTTGTCGATGATGAAAAAATGATAATCAAAGAACTGTGGCCCTGCGAGCTGCAGGGTCTCTCTCCCGAGAGTTGTTATATATTCGGTAAGGTCGGGATCATCAAGAAGGGTGAATTCCTTACGAATAATGGAGAGAAGTTTTTCTCCAACCTCCCGTTCCTCTCCAATACTAAAGGCGTGGGCTGGGGACGGCAAAAAAAACGGTGTGGAGACATTGCCAAGTATAAAGGCAGCGCAGAGGATGTACGTGACGAAGTGCCGGAAAGTTTTATTGTGATTCATGTAAAAAACATTCAGCCGGGTTAAGGATGATTTGGAAGAATCATTTAATGTCGGAATTGATCAGTATATAAACTATAGTGATGATCGTACATTTGCGCCACCATTTGTTCCCCTTATCCACGTTAGGCAGGTCAACCATTGCAATCTCCAGATAATCCTGTATAGAGAGCCCTATGCTGAAGGAACTCATTATCACCAATCTTGCCCTTATCGAGAAACTGCATGTTTCTTTCGGCGAAGGGCTTACGGTGCTTACCGGAGAGACCGGGGCCGGAAAATCCATCATCTTGCAGGCCATACATCTGCTCGGCGGTGGAAAGGCTGCAGCCACCTGGATCAGGAGCGGGGCTGAAACGGCAACGGTTGAAGCGCTTTTTGAACTCAATCCCCAGCATGAAATGGTCCTGGAAAAACTGACGGAGATGGGATGTGAACCCGAGGCGGAGTTGGTGGTCAAGCGGGTTATTTCCCTGAAAGGTTCGAGCCGTTATTTTATGAACGGTAGTTTGGCCTCGGCCAAAGCGGTGGGCGATGTGATGGAAAATTTGCTCAGCGTTGCCAGCCAGCATGATCACCAGCAACTGTTGCAGCCCCGAAGCCATCTTGATTGTATAGACGCGGTTGGCGGTCTTTGGCCGCAACGGCTCATCGTTTCCCAGTG
>JAHJTI010000345.1 GCA_018829945.1 Pseudomonadota bacterium
CCGCACTTCAATCACTTCGATCCCGGACTGCTGCAGAGTGGAGAGCAACTGCTCGCCCAGATACCGGCCAAAAGATGAGGTTGCATACAGATTATCAAGGCTGACAAAGGTGCTCACCGCCACCACATATTCATCAGCCACCACCTCGCTTGCATTGGCAATGAGTGACTTGCCAAGCTGATTGATCTTGGCATGGAAAATGGCCCCTTGCCCTGCAGGGGGTCCAGCCGAATCTCCGTTTTGTCCGACACCCAGGCCGGATAAAACGGATTGGGACATATTCTGCGGCGAGAAAACCCGGCCCGTACGAAACACATAGTCGGCTGGGATTGCATGGGGATAATTATAAAAATAAGGCCGATAGGTCGGCGTGGGGCGTTGCCGCTCCTGAAAACTCCCCCCCTTGTCAGCATCGTCAGAAAGTTGACCGTCATCGGCCAGCACAGGAGTTACAATACATCCCAACGCCAGCAAAACTGCAATCAGCTGTGTGATCATCATCTTCGTCTCCCCCGGTCAGGGATTAAAGTTATAGGCTGGATAGTCTTTTTCCATACTCCGCCAGGAAGGGCCAAAGGCCTGAACCATAGGGTCATCGGAGACCGCAGTTCTGCCGGGGTAAACCACCGGCACCTGCTGCCCCTCGCCGAACATTGGGGACGCAAGTCGCATTTCCATCTCGACCAGGTTGCTGTAAACCCCTCCGGAACACCCGCAGCAACTGATAAGCAACAATCCCACCATGATTTTACGCATATTCTCTCCTCTGTAGCTTTCCCCACAAAAACAAGGCGAATTAGTCAATAAAATGACATCCTTGCCCGCAAACCGTCTGGGAATTTTTTTCCGCTTGCTCCCATGGAGAAGCCGAAACCCACGTCCAACAAGGAATTTTTTTCTGCCCCAACCCTGTCGCTCGCTTTTTTCATCAATCTCGCCTTAATTACTTGCATTTTCAATGCCACGACGCAAAACTTCTTCCCTGGGTTTTCCAGCGTACCTTGCCCACCACACCCATCAAAAAAAAACTGCCGGCCATAACTCTGTAAATTTCCTTACTGAATGGGATTCGGCATAAAAAAATGATTGCCAAAAAAACGGTATAGATTATACTTTTGAAGTTTATACTACCGCGATACCCACCGGGAGAATTCCCACAGGAGGAGTTGTATTATGGCACGTATCACCGTCGAAGACTGCCTGAGCCAGATAGGCAATGAAAATCGTTTTTCCCTTATCCATCTTGCCGTTGAACGGGTTAAGCAACACCGCAAAAACGCCCCGTTTCTGGTAAAATGCAAAAATAAGGAAATTGTTGCTACGTTGCGCGAGATTGCCTCCGGCCAGGTGAGTTTTTCCACCATCAAGGATTTCACTCCCAGCAAAGATGATGCTCCTGCCCCGACCGCGCAGAAAAGCGATGCGCAGACAGAACAGGCCTCTTTGTAACTGATGGAAACTGATTTTTACAAAACACTCGGTGTATCTTCGGATGCAGGTGCGGAAGAAATAAAAAAAGCGTACCGCAAACTGGCCATGAAATTTCATCCGGACAAGAATCCGGGAGACAAGGCTGCCGAAGATAAATTCAAATCAGCCGCCGAGGCCTACGAGGTTCTCGGCGACCTGGAAAAGCGCAAGATATACGACCGCTATGGGGTTGCCGGTCTGAAAGACAGCGGCTACAGCGGCCCCGGCAACTTTGACGATATCTTTTCAAGCTTTGGCGACATCTTCGGAGATATGTTCGGAGGCCGCTCCGCGCAAAGACGCCAAGGCCCCGTGCAGGGGAACGATCTCCGTTATGATCTGGGCATCAGCTTCATGGATGCCATGCATGGCGCGGAAAAAGAAATCGAGATCACCAAAAGGGAAACCTGCTGGACCTGCGAGGGAACCGGCTTGCGCCCAGGCCACAAACCGACAACCTGCGCCACCTGCAAGGGACATGGCCAGGTAGTTCATGCCCAGGGCTTTTTTCGGGTGCAGACAGCCTGTCCGAAATGCCACGGCGAAGGAACGATCATTACCGATCCATGCAATGATTGCCTGGGCGAGGGACTCATCAAAAAAACGAAAAAGGTGTCGCTGAA
>JAHJTI010000029.1 GCA_018829945.1 Pseudomonadota bacterium
ACCCTCACCGAGATGGCGGTGGATGGCTATAACACCCTGGCGAAAATGAATCCTCCCCTGCGAACCGAAGCGGATGTCGCCGCGGTCCGGGAGGCTTTGCGAGACGGAACCCTTGACGCCATTGCCACGGACCATGCGCCCCATAGCGAGCTTGACAAGGATATGGAGTTCGATCTGGCGGCCAACGGCATAATCGGCCTGGAAACAGCGGTGCCGCTGACATTGCAGCTTGTTCGGGAAAATCAGCTTGATGCCCGGAGAATGGTGGAGTTGCTTTCGGTGAATCCGGCCAAGATTCTCGGGGTGGATGGCGGATCGCTGTCCGTGGGAGCGCCGGCGGATATCGCGGTGATCGATCCGGAGAAAAAGTTTGTTTTCAGCGAGGAGAGCATTCAGTCCAAGAGCAGGAATTCACCGTTTCTCGGTTGGGAAATGCAGGGAAAGGCCGTGCTGACCATTATGGATGGCAGGATAACCTGGCAGGAACCCATCAGCTCTTGATGTCCAGCAGGCTTCCAAGCATTTCATCCTCAATCTGCACGGTTTTCAGGTTGGCCTGAAAAAAGCGGCGGCTTAACATCATACTGGGCAGCTCTTCGCCCAACTCCACGTTTGATTTTTCAACCAGGGTTTCTCCCTCGGATGTCTGTTCATACACCATGGGCCCAGGCGTTTGGATCTGTTGCACCACAGCTTCTATGCCCTGCGTTTCCTGTTCCTGCAAGGTGACCCGCGTTTTTTTGTAGCCGTCCGTATTGACGTTGGCCACATTATTGGCGTTTGATTCTATCTTTTTCTGGATGGCGGTCAGGCCGGAAAGTGCCGAATGGATGCCCGAAATCATGGGGTTGCCTCCTGGTTTCTGTGCGTAAACTATGCCCTATCATATTTCCTTATCGGCATTTTTGGCAAGCAGCTTTATTTTTGTTGGTGGTAATGGGACTGTTTTACAGGTAATCTGAAAGAAAAGCGGCTGAGGCGCGCCGCCTGCAATCTTTGATGATGCACGATGAGGGTTTTATGCCTTTTTATACTGCCCAGGATGTGGCTCGATTTTTTCTCAATCCGCTCTTTCCGGTATTTTTTATCGGTCTGATTCTCTTCCTCAAGAAGGAGCGGACACGCTTCGGCCTGTTGCTGCTTCTTGTCTATCTCTATGCGGTCAGCATTCCCTATACCTCACAGATTGTCATGTCCCGATGGTGGATGGAGGATACGGTAGACCGGCATAGCAGGTATGATGCCGCCGTAGTACTGGGGGGGATGGTTGATTATAAATGGTACGTGCGGCATGCGGCGGAGAATGAAGAGGAGATCTTCAAATATGTCTCCGATTACCAGCAGTTGGGGCAAAGCTCAGCGCGGATCCTTATGGGGGCTGCGGCGGTAAAAAGCGGTCTGGCTGACACGCTGCTTCTCAGCAATGTGAGCATCCAGGGCGTGAATGAAACCAGGATTCTGCTTGATCTTCTGGAAAGGCAAGGGATTGATGCCGGAAAGATTGCGGTGCATGGCAAGGTTCGCAATACTCTGGCTGAGGCGAAAAGCGTCAAGGCATATTGTGAGAGCAAAGGAATAAAGCGGATTCTGCTCATTACTTCGGCCAACCATATGCGGAGGGCGGCAGCGCTTTTCCGCAAACAGGGCTTGACCCCGGACCTGCTCTCTGTTTCCAGGGACAACAGGCCGATTACCAGGAACAGTTTTGTTCCTTCCGGAGATGGGCTGGAAGACACGTACGGGATGCTCTATGAGCTTGTCGGCTACACCGCCTATTTGCTTCAGGGCAAGCTGTAACCCTCGTTATTCTTCCTCGCCGATCTTTCTTGTATAGCCGCATTCCTTGTTCGGGCAATGCAGTTGCAGCCCGCTTTTTTTCGTCTCCCGCTCGAGAAGATAGGCAGACCCGCACTGGGGGCACGGCTCATTGACCGGCCTGTCCCACAGGGCGAAAGTACATTTCGGGTATTTGTTGCAGCTGTAAAAGACCTTGCCGCGCTTGGAAATCTTCTGGATGAGTTCACCATCGCATCCTTCTTGCGGGCAGGGAACCCCGGTGGTGGTGGCGCGGATGTTTTTACAGGCAGGATAGCCGGAACAGGCCAGAAACTTGCCATAACGCCCGTTTTTAAAGACCATGGTCTTGCCGCATTTTTCACAGAGCTCGCCTGATTCGGCCGGCTGTTCCCTTTCGACGGGCACGATCTTGCCCTCGTCATTTCTGGTGAAATCCTGGGTGTGCTTGCACTCCGGATATTTTTCGCAGGCGAGAAACTCTCCGTTTTTTCCCCATTTGATCACCATGGTTCCATCACAGAGCGGACAGGGAAGGTCAGTGGGGATGGCGGTTTTCTTAACCGATTTCATCTCCTCCTTGGCCGCGGCCAGGGTTTTGCTGAACGGACCGTAAAAATCCTGCAATACCTTCAGCCACTGGCTGTTGCCTGCCTCGACTTCATCAAGCTTTTCTTCCATGGAGGCGGTGAACTCAATGTCCAGAATATCCGGAAAATGGGCGACAAGCAGTTCGTTGACCAGCTTGCCCAGGTCGGTGGGCATGAATTTACGCTGGACCAGAAGCGCGTACTCCTTGTCCTGAATGGTGGAAAGAATGGAGGCATAGGTGGAAGGCCGACCCACCCCGTTTTCTTCCAGGGCTTTCACCAGGGTCGCCTCTGTATACCGGGGAGGCGGCTGGGTGAAATGCTGTTTCGGCTCGATACTCAGGAGGGAGGCGGTGTCGCCTTTCTTCAGGTCCGGGAGGGCGGCATTGGTCCCTTCCGCGCTATCCCCACCCGAAGCACTTTCGTCCACCGCCTCCTCATACAGGACCATGAAGCCCTGAAAACGCATGATGGAGCCCACGGTCTTGAAAACAAAGTCCTTGGCCGCCAGCAGGGTGATGGTGGTCTGATCGTATTCCGCCGGGGCCATCTGGCAGGCGACAAATCGTTTCCAGATCAGGGAGTACAGGGAGAGCATGTCCTTTTCCAGAAAAGGCGCGAGTTTTTCCGGGGTATTGCGCACATCGGTGGGGCGGATCGCTTCGTGGGCATCCTGGGCGGATTTGCTGGTTTTGAAGATATTCGGCTTGGCAGGGAGGAATTCCTTCCCAAAAGTGGTGGAGATATACTCCCGGGCCTCTTCCAGAGCGTCGTTGCTGATCCGGGTGGAGTCGGTTCGCATATAGGTGATCAGGCCGGTGGGGCCATCGGCGCCCAGCTCGATCCCCTCATAGAGCCGCTGGGCCAGAGTCATGGTTTTTTTCGCGGAAAAGCGAAGCTTGCGGTTGGCGTCCATCTGCATGGTGCTGGTGATGAAGGGCGGGCTCGGATTGCGTTTCTTCTTTTTCTTTTCAAGGCTTTCAACCAGGAAAGAAGCATCCCGGACCGCGGCAACAATGGCCTGCGCCTCACCATCGGTTCCGAGCTTGTTTTTCTTGAGATCGATCTTTTTGCCGTACGCCTGGTCGAGATGGGCGACAAAGGGCGGAGGAGTTTTTCCTTCCAGGGTTGCGTGGATGGACCAGTACTCTTCCGAAACAAAGGCTTCGATGGCCTGCTCACGTTCACAGACCATGCGGACCGCGACGGATTGCACCCTGCCTGCGCTTAAGCCGCGGCGGACCTTGTCCCAGAGAAGCGGGGAGATCTGGTAGCCCACCAATCGATCCAGGATGCGGCGGGCCTGCTGGGCCTCGAAGCGCTGCTGGTTGACCTCGGTTGCCTGTTCAATGGCGGCGAGGATGGCTTTTTTGGTGAGCTCATGGAAGAGAACCCGGCGGATGGGCTTGCGGGTGGATTGTAAAAATTCGGCGATATGGTGGGCAATGGCTTCCCCTTCGCGGTCCGGATCAGGGGCCAGGTATATCTCGTCGGCCTTTTCCGCCGCGCTTTTCAGATCGCTGATGATTTTTCCCTTGCCCCGGATCGTGACGTATTGGGGGGAAAAATCATTGGCAATATCAACACCCAGGGTTTTAACCGGCAAATCGATGATATGGCCGACCGAAGCCTTGACGGTGAAGTTTTTGCCGAGATATTTCTGCAAGGTCCGGGCTTTGGCTGGAGATTCTACAATGATGAGCGATTGTGACATGGTTTCCTGGTGATCTGTGCGTTTTTGTTAAGCCGGCGCAGCTGCGACGCTTTCTCTAGGGGCCTTATACACTGGACGAATGTGGTTCTGCAAGCCTTTGGTACTGTTTTCCCGGTAAAGAAGCCACCAGCCCCATAAGTTCTAGGCGAAGGAGTATTTCGGATATCCTGTGAGCCGGCAGTTTCGCAGCCTGGATAATCTCTTCGATATTTTTCGGATAGACTTCAAGTATGGAGAAGACTTTTTCCTCTTCCGGGGGCAGCGGTGGGGCCTGCACCTTTTTCTCCGAAGAAGCAATCGGTGCGGACAGCGACAGTTCCTCAAGGATATCGGCTGCGGTGTGCACCAGCTTTGCTCCCTCCTGGATCAATCGGTGGCACCCTTCGCTTTTTGGGGAATCGATCCTGCCTGGTATGGCAAAAACATCCCGACCCTGTTCCAGAGCCTGATGCGCGGTGATCAGGGTGCCGGAACGGTGGGCGGCTTCGACGACCACGACTCCCAAAGACAAGCCGCTGATAATCCGGTTTCTTGCGGGGAAGCGGAACCCTTCCGGCAGAGTCCCCAAAGGGTATTCGCTGACTATCGCCCCCTGACCGGCTATCTGTGCGTGGAGTTTTTTGTTCTGGCCGGGATAGATGATATCCAGACCGCAGCCCATGACCGCGATGGTATTGCCGCCAGCACCCAGCGCTCCGCGGTGGGCGGCGGTGTCTATTCCCATGGCAAAGCCGCTGGTGATGACCATGTCTTGGCGGGCCAGTTCACCGGCCAGACGTTCCGCAACCTGCAATCCGTACGAAGAAGCAGCACGCGCCCCGACCATGGCGATGCCCGGGGTGCTGAGGAGTTGCGGGGCACCCAGGATATAGAGAATCGGCGGCGGATCGTTTATTTCCTTGAGCAGGGGAGGAAAGAGAGGGTCGTCCCAGCAGAGGAGAGTTATATTCGCCTTTTCAGCCAGACGAAGCTCCTGTTCTGCCGCAGCCCAGGTTGATTTCGGTTCGCACAGAGCGGCAAGGCTGTCTTTGCGTAAAAAGGAGCATTCCTCAAGGACCTTGCGGTCAGCGGTGAGAATCTCGCGAACGGAACCGAACCGCTCAATAAGTTTTTTTATGGTGGCGGGGCCAAGCCCCGGAATGAGGGCAAGGGTAAGCCACTGATGTCTGGTGTCCATATCAGTAAGACCGCAAGGAATGGAAGGGGGTAATGTCCGGAACACTGGCGGGCCTTTCGGCCTGCAGGCGACGAAACGCGAAGGCTCAGGTGCGGGTGTTACAATATTTTCGGGTAAAGTTATTGTCAGGCAAGGACGTTGCAGAACAGGGCGTCCTTTTCAGGATATCCTGTTCTGCAACGTAAAATTCAGTTAATCGTTATAAAAAGCGAAAAGCAGATTGCGCCGGGTTGGGTGCTTGAGTTTTTTCAGCGCCTTGGCCTCAATCTGACGGATTCGCTCCCTGGTCACGGCGAAGTTGTCGCCAACTTCTTCCAGTGTGAGATCAACCGAGGTGTCGATGCCGAAGCGCATGCGCAAAACAAGTTCCTCCCGCGGGGAAAGAGTACGCAAGACGTTGCGGAGATTTTCCCGCAAACTTTCCATGGCAGTGGCCTCGTCCGGAGACAGAGAGTCCACGTCCTCGATGAAATCGGAAAGATAGCTGTCTTCGCTGCTGCCGATGGGGGTATCCAGAGACAATGGCTCCTTGGCGATTTTCAGGATATTCTTGACCTTGCTCAAGTCGACATCGAGTCGTTCTGCCATTTCCTCAGGGGTGGGTTCGCGGCCGGTTTCCCGGAAAAAATCCTTGGCGCCTTTGAGGAGGCGGTTGATGGTGTCGATCATGTGCACTGGGATGCGGATGGTGCGACCCTGATCGGCAATGGCCCGGGTGATGGCCTGCCTGATCCACCAGGTGGCATAGGTGCTGAACTTGTAGCCCCTGCGGTATTCGAATTTTTCCACAGCCTTCATCAGGCCGATGTTGCCCTCCTGGATAAGGTCGAGCAGTTGCAGTCCGCGGTTGGCGTATTTTTTCGCCACGCTGACCACGAGGCGCAGGTTCGCCTGCACCAAGGCGTTTTTTGATTCGCGGCTGACTTTTTCCCCGTCGGTGATTTCGTTAAGCAGGGTTGTCAGGGATTCATGATCAATGCCATGGGTTTTGACGCAGCCTTGCAGAAAGAGGGGATACTTGACCGCGTCTTCCCTGATTTGCGCCGGAGGGGTAAGTCTGGCCCCTTGTTTGCGCAGCCGGGTGATAATGCTGGAAAGATGTTTGGCGCTGATGCGGTCGTGTTCAAACAGCTTGGCGATGGCCTTGGTGTTGCGTTTGATGCGGATTCTGATTTTCTGGGCTTCCGCCTTGGTGATCGCGGAATCGAGCAGATCAAGGCGGAAGGCGGAAAGCTCTTCGTTGAGCCGGTGCGCTTCGCTGATTTGCCAGAGGAAATGTTCTTTTTTCTCTTCGTTGATCTGGGTGTTCGTTTCATCCAGGCCGCGGAGGACATCGGTGATGGTCCGTTTTCCGGCGAGCATCTTGTCCGCTACTTCGCGGAGGTAATCGACGGCCAGCGGTGTTGTCAGGAGGGTATCCTGGATAAGTTTTTCCCCGTCCTCGATCTTTTTGGCGATCTCGGTTTCTTCGTCCGAGGAAAGCAGCCCCACAGAGCCCATTTCCTGGAGATACGCCTTGACCGGGTCCAACTGGTTTCCGGAAAGATCTCGGGCTTTTGTAATCAACCCTTCGCTCGGACTGTCATCGTCGTGTCCGGCCGGGTGCAGATTTTCTTCCAGATCCTCATCGCTGTCCAGATTCAGATCAAAAATAGCGGTCAGATTATTCGGACGCTCAACTGACCAACTGCTTTCTTCTTCCCCCCCATTTTCAAGTAAAGCATCTTCAGTCAGCAGGCTATCTGCCATTTCCTTTGCGACGGTTATTCTTGGTTGTTTGGATCCTTTCTCTTGCCTCGCCATAGCTTTTTCTTCCTCCTAAGTTAATTCGCCCCACCTCTTTAACTTATACAAAAAGCTGTCGATCAGGATGTCGGCCTATGAATGCAGTGCCTCGTCCATTTGTATTTTTTGTGTCATCAGCTCCAACAGGAGCTGTTCATTTCGGGAATGCTGGGCCTCGCTGATTTGCCGCATAAGCCGTTCTTTTTTCGCCTTCAGACTGGTTGATGTGAGCCAGTTCAACATCTCCTGAGCCATCTGCTCCTTCATCTCTTCGGAATGTGAGGGAGTGGAGATGAGCAGTCTGGAAATAAAAGCCCGTTCCTGGCCGCTGGCCAATTCCAATAGCTGTTCCGAACCGCCGGAGAGATCCGGCTGTTTTGTAAGCAGATGGAGGATGGCAAGGCCGAACGGGTTCATGATAATCTCTTCAAGCCCAGCTTCCAGAAACGCGGGCAGATATTCCGGGTAGGCCACCAGAAATTCAAGCAGTTGCCGCTGTTTCATGGGGAGCTGGGCCTCGCTTTTTTTCTGTGCAGCAGAGGTTTGCTCACCTTGGGTATGTGTCGGCTGGGAGGAAGGGATGACCCCCTCTAGGAGCTGCTGTGGAGCGAGGCCAAGTTTTTTGGCAAAATGCGAAACA
Source organism: Pseudomonadota bacterium (assembly GCA_018829945.1). Lineage (GTDB taxonomy): Bacteria > Desulfobacterota > Desulfobulbia > Desulfobulbales > Desulfurivibrionaceae > Thiovibrio. The sequence continues at coordinate 7,701 of JAHJTI010000029.1, forward strand.
AAGAGGGTGCGCTGGAGATGTTGATCGCCAATGGCCTTGATCAGCTCCCGCAGCTCTTCAACGATCTTGGTCTTGCCGGCGACGCTTGAACCATGTTGGGCGACGAGCTTGTCAAAAACGAATTCCGGCAGCGGCATAGCCTTTTCAAGATGTTTCCGTAAACCATCCGGGCCGAACTCCCGGATAAAGGTGTCCGGGTCATGGGCTTCAGGCAGTACGGCGATTTTGGCAGTGACCTGTTCGCTTAAAAAAATCGGCACCGAGCGCATGGCGGCTTTGAGGCCTGCCTGATCGCCGTCAAAAAGAAGGATCACCTCGTCGGTGTAGCCCCTGAGTGAGCGGACATGGGCCTGGGTCAGGGCGGTGCCCAACGGGGCAACCACATTGCGCACCCCGTGTACGACCAGAGACAGCAGGTCGAAATTGCCTTCGACCACCAGGCAGCTTTTGGCTTGACGGATGTAGTCTCGATTTTGATACAGGCCGAACAGGGTCCGGCTTTTGTCAAAGACCGGTGATTCCGGGGAGTTCATGTATTTGGGCTGGCCGTCGTCCAGAATTCGGCCGCCGAAAGCGATCACTCTGCCGGTAAGGCCGATAATGGGAAACATGACCCGGTTGCGGAAACGGTCGTAAAAGCCGCCGTTGTCGCGAGGCACGATGAGGCCGGCCTCTTTTGCCGTTTCGGTGGTGATGTTCTGTTTGGGCAGAGTGTTGACCAGAAAATTCCAGCTGTCCGGGGCAAAGCCCAGGCGGAAATCTTTGGTGATTTCTTCGGGAATGCCGCGCTTGGCAAGATATTCTCGTGCCTTTTGCGCAGAGGGATCGGAAACCAGGAGCTGATGGAAAAGCTCGGCCGCTTTATCGTTGGCAACATGCAAGGCTTCCCGCTTCTGGGCTTTTTCCTGTTCCTGCGGATTCAACGGCTTTTCCGGCAGGGCGATCTGGTATTTGCGGGCCAGTTCCTTCATCGCCTCGGTAAAGCTCAGGCGGTGAAAGTTCATCATGAAGCTGAAGACATCTCCCCCCTCGCCGCAACCAAAGCAGTGGTAGGTTTTGCGATCGGGATTGACGGTAAAGGACGGAGTTTTTTCAGAATGAAAGGGACAGAGCCCCTTGAGATTGGTGCCTGCACGCTTGAGGGAGACATGTTCGCCGATGATTTCGGCGATGTCCGCGGCGTCCTTGATAAGCTGGACTGTATCTTCACCCTGATATACAGCCATACTGTCAAAAAGACTCCTTTGGTAAAAGGAAAGGTACACGATCTGTTACAACTGTTGTATAATTGCAACCATCTTTCTGTGTAATCCATTTGAGAGGTGTGTCAAGGAAAAAACGTAGAAAAGTCAACTTTTTAGGCTGTTTTTGGTGTAAAGATTTTATTAAATAATTAAACCATTGAAGAGTTTTTCCGGTTTTCGGCCGGTATTTTTTTTGGGGGAGATGCATTTCATGAAGAACCGTTATGATGAAAAAGAGGCCCTGGCCTTTGTGGGGGCGTATCCCCAGTCTCCGCCGGAACTTGCCCTCAGGGTGTATACCTCCCGGCTCCTCGGCGCGGAAGATGATCTTGTCCTGCATGGCGGCGGAAACACCTCGGTAAAATGCGTCATTACCAATCTGGTGGGGGAAGAACAGGAAATTCTTTATATCAAGGGCAGCGGTTGGGATTTGGGGGTTATCGCGCCCCAGGGCTTTCCCGGCCTTGACCTAGCCTATCTGCGCAAGCTGCGGTCTGTTCAGGCCCTGGACGATGCGGAAATGGTCAATCAGTTCCGCACCCATCTCCTTGATGCGACTTCGCCCAACCCCTCCATCGAAACCCTGGTGCATGCTTTTCTACCCCACCGGTTTATTGATCACACCCATGCCGACGCCATTGTCACCCTGACCAATCGGGATGATGCTGAAAAACTTCTGCACGCGGCTCTGGGTGACAATATCGCCATATTGCCCTTTATCATGCCGGGGTTGCCTCTGGCTCTGGCCATGGCTGAGCTGTATGAAAGCAGGCCGGGAATCGACTGCATTATTCTGGCCAACCATGGCATATTCACCTTTGGCGATGACGCGAAAACCGCCTACGACAAGATGATCGATTATGTGAGCCGGGCCGAGGCGTATCTCGCCGGGCGTGCAGGAGTCGCTGGGGCGGGTACTGTTGTTGATCGGGAACCGGTGCAACCTGCGGTGGTGCTGCCCATCCTGCGCGGAGCTTTGAGCTTTGTGGAGGATTCAGGAAGGCGGCGCACCATGCAACTGACCGTGCGGCGAAACGAAGAAATCCTGGGTGCTCTTGCCCGGGCCGATGCCAAAGAACTTCTGGTGAATGGGGTGCTCACTCCGGATCATGTGATCCGCACCAAGAATTACCCTCTCTGGCTTGAGGTGGCAGGCATGGATGAGGACGGAACCATGGCTGCGGTGCGGAGCGGACTTGCTCAATATGGGGAGGAGTATGACCAGTACTTCGCCTCCCAGGTGGCGGCGAAAAAGGTCAGCCGCACCAAGCTCGATTCCATGCCGCGGATCATTCTTGTTCCCGGTCTGGGTGTGGTGGCGGCGGGTTTCAGCCGGAAAGACGCCGCGATTGCCGCGGACATCGCCGAGCATACCATCACGGCAAAGCTGCGGGGCGCCACCCTTGGCCGGTATCGCGAGCTTGCGCAGGATTCCATTTTCGACATGGAATACTGGTCTCTGGAGCAGGCCAAGCTGGGCAAGGCAAAGCCGAAACCTCTCGAGGGGCGGACCGCTCTGGTGACCGGCGGCGGCGGGGCCATTGCCATGGGCATCGGCCGCAAGCTGCTGGAAGCCGGAGCCCGGGTCTTCATGACCGACATCAATCAGGAGCGACTGGAAACGGTTTGCCATAATCTGGCCGACACCTTTGGCAGCCATCTGGTTTCCCCGCTGCTCATGGATGTGACCAGCGAAGAATCGGTGCGGCTCGGCATGGAGCATCTTGTCATGGAGTGCGGCGGCCTTGATATCCTGGTGCCCAACGCCGGGATAGCCCATGTGGCCAAGCTTGCCGATCTCAGCGAAGCGGCGTTCAGGCAGGTCATGGAGGTCAATTGCCTGGGGGTGTTTCAGGTGATCAAGGGGGCGATTCCGATTTTTAAGCGCCAGGGTACCGGCGGCTCCATTGTGATCAACAGTTCGAAAAATGTCTTTGCTCCCGGCGCCGCTTTTGGCGCATACAGCGCCTCCAAGGCCGGGGCCCATCAGTTGGGCAAGATCGCCGCCCTGGAGCTGGCCGAGTTCGGGGTGCGGGTCAACATGATCAATGCCGATGCGATTTTCGATGATGCAGGTGTTTCCTCCGGGCTCTGGGATGTGGTGGGGCCGGAACGGATGCGCTCCCGCAATCTCGATCCGGAAGGACTCAAGGACTATTATCGTCAGCGGAATCTTTTGAAAACCACGGTGCATGCCGATCATGTCGGCAATGCGGTGGTGTTTTTCGCCAGCGAACAGACCCCCACTACCGGCGCAACCCTGCCGGTGGATGGCGGGATCATGGCCGCCTTCCCGCGATAAGGAAAAGACAGGGCTGGAAATGGCGTAACCCTTGGTGTATGTTTGCCCAGGAAATGCGTAAACTAATGAAGACGAAAGGAGACTGTTTCCCATGGCGGAAATAAAGAGCACCATGGATATGGTGTTGGAGCGCGCGGCAAAAATGGCTGCCGGGGGAGGGGAAAGCAATTACCTCGCCGACGAGCGGCTTAAAGAGGGCATGCGTCTTGGCGCCGCCTATATGCGCGGCGAAGAGGTCGGCCTGGGAGAGAAGCTTGGCGCTGTGTCGCCGGAGGAAAAAGCGCCCATGCGAAAAGGGGCGGTGCAGGTAATGCTGCGCAATATTTTTCTGGCCCGTGAGACGGAAAAGCAGGAACTCGCCGAAAAAGCCATGCATGGCCTGGTGGAGATCGGTCAGGG
>JAHJTI010000004.1 GCA_018829945.1 Pseudomonadota bacterium
ATGACAGGATTAACATGAAACGACTCATAACCGGTGTTCTGGCAAGCGCTGTCTGGCTGCTCCTTCTTTTCACGGGTCCATTTGCCCTTTTCTGGCTGGCGATCACCTGCCTGGCTGTTGTTGCGCTATCCGAATATCTGAGTATCGTCCTGCCCGCCCTCAGCCGACAATCCAAAATTCCCCTTATTCTTTTTGGTCTGTTCCCGTTGATCGGGACTTTTTCCGGTGAACCCACAGGCCTGCTCTGCGGACTGAGCCTTGCCCTGATCGCCCTTCTGCTTCACACCCTTTCCCGGTATGCCAGTTTTCCCCAACCCTACGAGATTCTCAGCCGCGGGGGATTTGGCTACCTGTACATCAGCCTGTGCAGCGCTCACCTTGTCCTGCTCATGGCCCTGCCGCAGGGTCGGGCTTGGCTGCTGCTGCTCACCGCGATTACCGCAGCCTCGGACACCGCAGCTTTCTACACCGGCAGTAAATTCGGAAAAAACAAACTCTGCCCTGCCATCAGTCCCGGTAAAACCTGGGAAGGCTTCTTTGGCGGGCTTGTCGGCAGTCTGGCCGCCGCCCTTGTTGTCCGTCATTTTTTTCTACCGGATCAGGGTTTACTCTGGATAGTTATCATCGTCTTCTTGTTGGGCGGCCTCGGCGCAGCCGGGGATCTTTCCGAATCAGTCATCAAACGGGCTTTTGGCGTGAAAGATTCCGGAAGCCTTTTGCCGGGACACGGCGGATTACTGGACCGCATCGATTCTCTGCTGCTCACGGCCCCGGCGCTCTATTACTTGCTCTCTTTTGGGACAAAACTGTGTTCAGGAGCTATTGGAAGATAATTTCATTTTCTTGACCCGATCCGTTCATGGCTTGATGCCTTTGTAACAGCGATGCATGCGGCATCCAATGCAACGGCCAAGCCGGATACAAAGATTACTATTATAGTAACGACTCACTGTAAGATTTTGGTCGCGCTTCCGCCGACAGGCTTTCATTTTCAAGAGATCAAAAGGACTCATGAAAAACATTTCCCTGCTTGGATCAACAGGCTCAATCGGCCGCAATGTTTTGGAGGTGGTCCGTCAGTTTCCCGGACGATTCCGCATTGTGGGGCTGGCTGCCGGCGCCAATGGCCGTCTGTTGCGCGAGCAGATTGAGTCCTTCAATCCGGAAAAGGTTTCCATCGGCGACGCAAAACTGGCAGGAGAACTGGCCCAGAGCCTGCCTCCCGGCTGGTCTGAGAAAATACTGGTCGGCACGCCGGGAAATGTTGCGATTGCCACCCTGCCTGAGGCAGACACGGTTGTTTCCGCCATCGTTGGTGCAGCCGGACTCACCCCGACCATGGCCGCCATTGAGGCTGGAAAAAATATCGCCCTGGCCAACAAGGAAACCCTGGTCATGGCCGGACATCTGGTCATGGCAGCGGCAAAACGCTGCAAGGTTACCCTGCTGCCCATTGACAGTGAACACAGCGCCATTGCCCAGGCGCTGGAGGCCGGAAAAAAAGCGGATGTCAGCAAGCTCATTCTCACCGCTTCAGGCGGTCCGTTCCGAAATTTTGCCGATCGTGATCTTTGGTCAGTAACCCCGGAACAGGCCTTGGCCCATCCCAACTGGGAGATGGGCAAAAAGATTTCCATCGATTCCGCCACCTTGATGAACAAAGGTTTGGAGGTCATTGAGGCGCGCTGGCTTTTCGACATTGATGTCGAAGACATTGAGGTGCTTATCCACCCGCAGAGCATCGTCCATTCCATGGTGGAATTCATCGACGGTTCGGTTGTCTCCCAGATGGGTGTGCCGGACATGCGCATTCCCATTGCTTACGCCCTGTCCTACCCGGAACGGTTGCGGATGAACATGCCCCGTCTGAATCTGGCCTCTGCTTCTGATTTAAGTTTTTCTCGACCGGATTTTGAAAAATTTCCCGCTCTGAAACTTGCTTATCAAGTATGTAAACGAGGCGGAAGCTTACCTGCGGTGCTCAATGCCGCCAATGAAATCGCTGTCGATGCCTTCCTGTCCGGCACCATCCGTTTTCCTGAAATAGCCCTGGTGGTTGCGGAAACGGTGAGCCGTCTACCCAGGGAAGACGCCGCAAGCCTGACCGCAATCCTTGACGCCGACCTCGCCGCCAGAGTACAGGCGGCTTCCGTTATTGAAGCCTTGCGCATGCAGACCCAACAGCGCCTCGGCAATGAAATTCTCAGCCCGGAACTCCCGCCGGGAAACAAAACCTTAACCATCTAAAGACTATGACCTCTATTCTTGCATTTATCCTTGTCCTTGGCCCGCTTATTTTTATCCACGAACTGGGCCATTTTCTCTGCGCCAAACTGTTCGGCATCCGGGTTCTCAAGTTTTCCCTTGGGTTCGGGCCCAAGGTACTGGGCCGCACAATAGGCGACACCGAGTATCTGGTAAGCGCCTTCCCTCTTGGCGGATACGTAAAAATGTACGGCGAAAGCCTCACCGAGGAAGTAGCCGACGGCGAGGAACGTTTTTCCTTTTCGCACAAGGCGATCTGGCAACGTTTCCTGGTAGTCTTTTCCGGGCCCCTTTTTAATCTTATATTCGCAGTCCTTCTCTTTTCGTTCATCTTTGCGGTCATGGGCATTTCCCAGCCGGTCAAAGAGGCACGAATCGGCGGAGTCACCATAAATTCTCCGGCAGAAAAGGCCGGACTCGCAGCAAACGACCTTATCCTGAACATCAATGGCGCCGAGGTCCGGGAATGGAACGATGTCGCACACCTCATCAAGCTCAGCGAAGGAAATCCCGTGACGCTCATTGTCCGGCGGGGCGATCAATCCCTGACCATTACCGGACAACCCAAAATGGAACAGGACAAGAACATCTTCGGTGAGGTAATCGACACCCGCTACATGCTCGGCATACGGGTTGCCGACGAATTGGTTCATATTTCCCCGATAGAGGCGATACAAACCGGGTTTATGCACACCTGGGTTTTGATCAAGATTACCCTTATGGGCATTGTCAAAATCATCCAGAAAGTGGTTCCGGCCAGTGAACTGGGCGGCCCCATTCGTATTGCCCAGATCGCCGGACAGCAAATGTCGGCCGGCTGGGTCAATTTGCTGCATTTCACCGGACTGCTCAGTGTCAGTCTCGGGGTTTTGAATCTTTTTCCGATTCCCATCCTCGATGGCGGACATCTCGTCTTTTTTGCAGTTGAAGCTATTCGTCGCAAGCCTTTGAGCATTGAAACCAGGGAACGCTTTCAGATGATCGGCCTGGTTCTGCTCGTATCTCTGATGCTCTTTGTGTTTTACAACGACTTCCGTTTTCTCGGCAATGGAGGCTGAGGCAGGTGATACCATCTTCCTCCGTGCCGGCCTCCGTTATTCTAGCGATTGAGACCGCCACCACCTGTGGCAGCCTGGCCCTTGTTGCTCAAGACCGGTGCCTCGGTGAATATTCTCTCAACAGTTCCGCCACCCATTCCCGCAGTCTGCTGTCCGGAGTGCACTGGCTTCTTTCCCAGTGCCAAATAAGCTGGCCGCAAATTGGGGCCATTGCCGTCGGGCTTGGCCCCGGCAGCTTTACCGGACTCAGGATCGCCTTGAGCACTGCCAAAGGGTTGTGCATGGCCTCCGATAAACCGCTCATCGGTGTTCCCACCCTGACCGGACTCGCCAGTCAATTCCCCTTTTCTCCCCTGCCTATCTGTCCGGTTATCGATGCCCGCAAAAAAGAGATATACACCGCCCTGTACCGCTGCAACAGCCAAGGGGTACCGGAACAAATCACCAAGGCCATGGTAATACCGCCTGAACGATTACAGGAATTCATTACCACCCCCACCCTGCTGGTGGGCGATGGGTTGCCTCTGTATGGCAAGATGCTCAAAGATCTGCTGGGAGATTCGGCTCTTCTTGCCCCCCCGGAAGTCTGTTTTGCCAGAGGGGCAGCCATTGGTTCCGCAGCCTGGCATCTTTTCCGGAAGGGTTCCTTCCTGGATCCAGCCACTGCAGTACCCCTCTATGTTAGATCCTCGGACGCGGAGTTGCAGTTCGGTGAAAAAAAGGGAGCAAAAAGAGATAAAACAGAGAATACAGCCTGAGACGCGCCCATGGGCATGCGATGAACGTCCTAATCTGAAACAAAAGAACAGGCTCAAACCTTCCAATTTCAACTGTTTCGCAGTGCCGCAGATGCGCGAAAGAGGTCAACGAAGTGTGCATGTGCACACGAGCTGGCCGATGACAAAGCAGATGTGGTGCTGCGGAACAGTTGAAAAATTTAGAAACCGAATTCGGACAAGAGATCGTCAACCAGATCCTGCTTGAGGGAAGAAGGAGCGCCGGAGGCATGAACTCCGCGCAGCAATTCCTTCTTTTTCTGAAGGTTTTTCGGGGAACTGTCCTTCTTGAGATTGAGAATCACCAAGACTTCAAGGAGCCAATCGCGGATCTGATTGAGATCAACGACGATTTTCTCCATCTTTTGCCGGGCAACATCCTGGTAGGACTGGGAAGCAATGATATCGTACAGAGCGGCTTTCATTTCGACAATGGCCGCCTTGGCCTGAGCGGTATCCCCGCCTGCCTGGCGAAGCATGTTTTCAAGTTCCTCGACATGCAGGATAATCTTGTCGGACTTATCAAGAACAGCGCCGGTGGACTGTTCCATGAGCTGCACCACATCCTGGGCGTGGCTCAAAACAAAGGGCGCCTGTTTGCCGGCGTTGGCCAGGGGCACCTCCACGGTCTTCATATTGACCAGCATGGTGTTGATCTTGTTGGCCAACAACGAAAGTACGCCTTCGGCATCGACCGTGGGCACATCTCCCTTGTAATCTCCCCGCAGGAAAGAATCGGTAATCTCCACCAGAGAGGCTATGCTTTTTTCAATATTTGCGTCGTTGATCTTTGTCATGCCGCGCTCAGATTAAAAAGTAAAAACATGCAAATTCAACATGTTGTAAATTGTATTTTTTGTAATGCCGGAAAACTCTACAAGAAGAACACGGGGAAATCAACCCAGAACAACCCCTTTCCCCGACAAAGAAGACATCAAACCTTCCGATTTAGCGATAGCGCTGAACCGTGGCATAAAACCTGTCTTTAGCGGCATACATTTGCCTGTCCGCTTCCTTGGTCAGAGAATCGGGAGGATATTTGTCCGTACCGGCTTTGCCCAGGCTGACCGTTACCGGAAATTCAATACCGTCCGGCAAGGTAATGCTGAGCCCGGAAAAAACCCGTTCTTGCAGCCGTTCAATAAAAAGACCGGCGTCCTCATCCGTGCTGTTGGTGAGCAGAACAATGAATTCGTCGCCGCCGGTTCTCGCGGCAATGTCACTGCCGCGCAGAGTGCTTCGCAAGGCCTCGGCAACGGTGACGATCAATCGATCACCGTTTTCATGCCCGTACTGATCGTTGATTTTTTTTAACTGGTTCACGTCCCCCAGCACCAAGGCATAATTGATCCCGTATCCGTGAAATTTTCCCTGCTCCTCTTCAACAGCCTGGGCCAGATATCCTCGATTATAGAGTCCGGTCAAAGCATCCTTGTTCGCTTTTTCCTCGAGCTGCCGCATAAGAAGCTGATTCTGAAAATATGCACCCAGCGGTTCCGTCACCAAACGGAGAATTCCCATATCTTCCGGCCCAAGACTGCCTTCAAGCAGAACCAACCCCACCCTCTGCCCCTGGGCACCCACCAAGGGGATCTGGCTGCTTTTCGGCCACGGTAAAACCCTATCGGCAAGAAGGCCATCGGCCTTAAATCGCTGCATATCCCGAGACATGCAGGCCTTGGTCACGGTCTTCCATTCCGCTTCCGTCATCCCGCTCTGATGGGAAACCCAGATATTTCCCGCCCGGATATCGTTGATGATAAGGCCGGCCGCACCCGCGTGGAGATCCGGCAAGATTGCATCGAGAAAATATCCGGCAACCTCTGAGATTCCGGTTCCCTTTTGCAGATAAATTCCAAAATCGACAAGCAAAGATAACACTTTGTTTTTATTTGCTATTTCTTCACGCCTGAGGCGAATCTGACCAATCAGATCGATCTGCCGGGTGATATCCCGAAACAGGATCAGCCCACCTTTACCGTTGGGGGTGACGGAAAATATTTCCGTATAGGAGCGATCCCCTGTTTCATGGCTTTTCTTCTGTCCGTTGGCCTCGTTAAAGCCTCGCTTAGCCGGGCAGTCAGTACATGGCGCGCTTTTACCGAACACTGAATAGCAGTGGAGTCCATCGTGTCCGGGAAACATATCCAGAACCGCCTTGTTCTGCCGTTGCACCTGAAAATTTTCATCCACCGCAAGCAGGGCATCCGGAAGATTGTCCATGAGCTGGGCTAAAAACTCATGCTCTTCCTGATTCTGACGGCGGCGACGCTCAAGGAGGATATTTTTGGCCAGCAGCTCTTTCCGGTCAAGGTCACTGCGCCGCAGCAGGGTAATCTCCTGGGTTACTTCGTGGATGGTAAGCAGATACTGTCCCTGCCATCTCTGGCAGAAGACCTTCAGAAAGATATCTCCGCCCTGGCCTTTAATGGTGAGTGCCTGACGCTTGCCCGCCTGATCTTCTCCGCTGCCGGTTGGACATCCCTCACATGGACCATCACCGGCAAACAACGCCTTATGGCAGGGCTGGCCGTTCATTCCAAGCCCTGCCCTGCTGAAAAAATCCCGGGCTACATCATTGGCAAAGACAAAACGGCAGTCTTGCCCGCAGAGCAGAAGTCCTGTCTGCACGGCATTGAACAAGTCCGGTAACTCAATGTCTGGCAAGGAAACGCCGGATTTTTCCATAAAAATCACAAACCGTGACAGATTTCAAAAAAAGACAGCGTAAGCAGGATTAATTAACCTATCAAAAATCCGTACTTTTTCACACCGAAAATACATACCCACCAAAAAAACAGGGAATATTCAGTACTGATGCGATTCAACTTCCCGCCATTTTTTATCAAGACGTTTTTCTGAAACAGGAAAGGCGGTTCCAAGTTCCTGAGCAAAGAGCGACACCTTGTATTCCTCGATCATCTCCCGGTATTCACGCAAATGGACCAAAAGATCGGCAGACAGGTTTTCCCCACTCATAGCTCTGGCATAGCGTTCCTCATGGATGGCAACCTGCCGGGCCTTGATTTCGTCTTTGCCTGGAGAAACCCGGGCCCGCTCCAGGCGAATACGCAGAGCCTTCAAATAGCGGCACATGGCTGTCAATCGGGGCCGAACGACCCATTGCAGGAAGTCAGCAGGCATAATCATCGACACCTGCCGACGGTACTCAGCAAACCGCTCTGCCTGTGCCCCGCCTCGGACGGTCGGATGTGTTGTCCCTTCACATTTGGCAATGGCGTCCAATGTTGCCCGGCGTTCCTGCAACGCCAGGATGACAGCATCATATATCTCCCGACACAGAGGGAAAAGCCCCTGCTTTTTAATCTCCTCTACCTTGTCGGTAAACTGCACGGCTGAAGGCGGCAGGCCCTCTCGAATATCAAAAACAGTAAAAAGGATACAATTCCATAAATCTTCATTGATCTGCTCATGGGAGCCAAGCCCTTCGTACAATGCCCAATGGGAGCGGGGAATGGACAAATCATTGCGCAGCGATTTGATTTGCTTGGAAAACACATCGCAGTACAGGCGAAGCAGCACCAGTCTGGTGCTTTGCCGTGCCTCATCTTCTTTCATATAGAGTCGTTGGCTCACCTCCGATTGCCCATCAAAACAGAGGCCCGGATAGATATAACCCTGCAAAACGCCACCGGCATCAGGTACTGCGACGACGGCGGGCGTCTGACCGAACTGGTCCGGGGTAATATTTTTTTGTTCCCAGCGCGCCTTAAGCTCGGCTATTTGCTCTGGACTGAAAACCTCAGCCTGCCCAGAAACTCCACCTTTGACTTCGCTGAAATCCCGGGTCACGGTGACGATTTCCCCCTGACTATCCAGCAGGCAGAAACGAAACTTCAGATGGGGCGGCAGATATTCCAGGGGCCAATCCCGACCGGAAATCCGCAGCTTAAAGGAATCATCAATCACCTGTTCCAACGTCCGGTACAAGGACCCACGGCCAAAAGGCAGATCCCGGACAATCTCCGCCGCGGTCTGGGGAATGGGAACCAACTGCTTGCGCAACGCTTTGGGAAGCCCCTTGAGCAGAAAAACAACCTTTTCCGCAAGCATACCCGGGACCAGCCATTCAAAAAGCTCATGACCCAGATGCGGGGCCAGACTCAGAGGGATTGTGACAGTCACCCCGTCGTCTTCTTCCCCGGGGGTGAACCGATATGACAGTGGCAGCTCAAACTCGCCTGCAATCAGGAAAAGGGGAAATTGCTCAAGAGCTCCAGTCTCGGGAATTTCTTGACGGATATCATCGATGGTCATGATAAGCCGTTCCTGAGAGCCAGGCTTTTTTAGCCACTGATTCAGACTTCTCTGATCGCGCACCTCCGGCGCAAGACGTTCCTCGTAAAACCGAATGAGGGTATAATCATCGACCATGATGGTGCGCAGACGCAACCGATCTTCCATATCCTGAAGCTTTGCCGCCAGCGCCGCATTTGCCGCTAGAAAAGGATATTCGCCTTTCAGTTCCCCCTCAATCAGGGCGGACTGAATAAAAATCTCCCGAGCTTCCTCCGGCTTGATCAAACCGTAATTGACCTTTCGCCTCGGCACGATAACCAGCCCGAACAGGCTGACCTTTTCAAAGGCAACCACCTGACCCCGCCCCTTTTCCCAGTGCGGCTCCGAATATGATGAGCGACACAGTTCCCCGGCCAGGGGCTCGATCCACTCCGGCTCGATCCCGGCAACAGTCCGGGCATAAAGACGGGAGGTTTCCACCATCTCGGCAGCCATGAGCCAGTCGCCGGTCTTGCCGTACTGGCTTGAACCGGGGAAGATCATGACCTCCTTCCCTCCTCCGGTCTGGTAAAGATTCTTCTCTTTTTTCACCGCGATATTTCTGAGGTTGCCGCTGAGAATTGACCGATGGATGGCCTCAGGCGTGGCAGGCTGGGTATTCAATGTGAAACCGGGCTCTTCGGAAAGCACCTGACAGATCTGCTCGTGAATGTCACGCCATTCCCGCATCCGAAGAAATGAAAGATAATGTCCGGCACAAAATTTCCGCATCCTGGAAAGGCTTTGCAGTTTGTCAAAGGTTGCATGGTACCCATCCCAGAGTGCCAGGAAAAAAAGAAAATCCGAAGGCGCCTTTACGAACCGGGCGTGGGCCGCATCCGCCGCAGCCTCCTTATCCACCGGACGGACCCGCGGGTCCTGAAT